>DLOP01000146.1:23871-32370 GCA_002478505.1 Lachnospiraceae bacterium UBA7481 | reverse complement strand
TCCGAAATTGCTGGGTATTGGAAGGAATGTTAAGAATTTCTAATTTCCTTCCAATGCATATGCACAGATTATGATATGTGCAGCTTGCCATGTAATTTTTTTAAAGGTGCCTTTTGACCTCGAATCTTAAGATATATGGAACGGGTGATTTCGGAGGAAATTTAAGATGATAAGCGAGAAAATCAGGTCAATTACATCAGTTCTTCTTACCATAGGGGTACTTGCGTTATCCGTTATGTTTTTGGCGTTTCCGAAAAAGGAGTTTTCGGAAAATGAAAACAGGTATCTGAAAGCGCTGCCGGAGCTGACATGGGGACATATCGTAGATGGCAGTTATATGGAAGATCTGAACGGGTATCTGTGCGACCATTTTCCGTTTCGTGATTTCTTTATGGGATGTAAGAGCAGGGTCGAGATATTGTCCGGAAGACAGGAAATCAATCAGGTATTTATTGCGGAGGACGGTTATCTGATCGATGCATATCAGGTTCCGGAGCATACGGAGGATACGATCTCAATACTGAAGAATTTTGCGGATTCGATGGAGTCTGCCGGAGTGGAGATGCGTCTGCTGTTGGTGCCTACGTCGGTCTATGTATATCAGGAGAAGCTGCCGGACTATGCCATGACGCCGGATCAGATGGAGACGGCGCACGCGATCTATGAAGGATCAGGTATCCCAAAGATCGACGTCAGTGAGGCGTTGCTAGCGCATAAAGAAGATGAACTGCCGCTTTATTATCATACAGATCATCACTGGACGACGTATGGGGCGTATATTGCTTATCAGGAATACTGCAATGAGATGGGATGGGAACCGGTTCCCCTTGATGCGTGGGATGCTGAGACAGTCACGGAGAGTTTTTGCGGGACCACGTATTCCAGAGTGAATGATTACAGCTATCAGGGGGATGCTATCACGATCTACAGCCATCAGCAGGATCAGCTTACAGTGGCTTATGAGGATACCGGTGAGGTGACGGATACCTTATATAATCTGGCTTATCTGGAGCAAAAGGATATGTATTCCCTGTTTTTGAATAATCTGCATCCGCTGATCACGATCAACAATGAGAACGCACTGACGGACAGAGAGCTTGTCCTGATCAAGGACAGCTATGCCAACTCCTTTGTACCGTTTCTGGCGCATCATTACAGCAGGATCTATGTGCTGGATACAAGATATTATAAATTAGGACCTTCGACATTTCTAAAAGAGCATCCGACGGTGACAGACGTACTGATCCTGTATAATATGTTCACATTGGATACGGATGCAGGGATCCGGGGGATCTTTTAGGAATGTATCTGCCGGTTTCACAGAATTTTTATGAATAATAAAGAAAGTTTCTTGCATTGTTTTGATTTGGCAGTTGCTGGTAGATTATTATTTAATTTTATTTGAAATCTTATAGGAAAATTCACGTTTTTGCAAATCCGAGATCAATTCATATGATCGCTATATCAGTTCGATTTCATTTATGATTATATAGTTATTATTTATAATTTTATATAAAATATTTATATATTAATTTTTCTACTTTTTCTTGAACTCTCCCTGTATATTTGTTATGCTTTAAAAATAAAGAAATAAAAATAATATATTTAAAATTTATATTTGTTAAATTGTATTATACATAGATTTGGACGTTAAACTACAGGATATCAAATTTTAAAATATTTACTACCCGATCACATTGATTTTACAATAATTAAAATGTAAAATAATATATTAGGTGAAAGAAAAATTAAGACAAAAAAGTATTTGTGCAATTTTATTTTATAAAATGGTAGAGAAAGGAGGAACGAATAATTTGTCAGATTCTTTTATCAATATTATTTTGCATATAAAAATAATAAAAAGGAGATGCATTTTATGATTAAAAAAATTAGTACAAGATTACTAGCTGTTATCATGGCATTTTGTCTTATTATGTTACAAACTATAAATATTCATGCCGAAAGTAATGGTATGATTACCGCAACACAGCTAAATACAATTTTAACAGGTGTAAATAGCATTGTTGCACAATTAGTACAATTAGGTTTTAGTATTGACGGTATAAATACTATTTTGAATTTGCCATCACGGGGGAGTGACTTTCATGAGTTGTCTTACGTAAATAACATTCCTTTTGATGGAAGTTTTACAATAGAAGATTTTGACATCCAAGAGAATGGTATTTTTTCAACATATAGTTATAATGGAAATCCTCCATTGTCTAACGCAGACCAGCAACAGCGTATTGTAAATATATATGGTGTTGCACAACAGTATTATAAAACAAATTATTACGAGGGTAACACAAAAGATCCAGAAGATTTTGGGAGATATATGGCGTATCTTTATGTTTCCCATTATATAGATGGACCAGGCAGAGCGCCAAGAGCAAGCGATTATCCTTATATTATTTCCAGTAGTGATATTGCTGCGTATGACAGATTCCTGACGAGTAATCAGATATCTTATTGGACATCGCAACTGACAAACCTTGGCTGTGCCTTGTATTCTATGGGTAATTATAACGATACGATGAATATGTTAGATGATGCTGGTGCAACAATAAGTCAATGTTTGAGTGATCTTAATACAATAGGATGGGATAGCTATAATACTTCACAGGTTCTCGCCGCTGCGATACCTTATGCTGAATCATATATTATAAATAATTATGAGACGTCAATTAGTGATGAACAGTTGACAGATGATCTGATAAACTATGTTTCAGGGGAATTATACTCACTAAATTTTTTTGAAACATATGATCATGATCTTACCATGTCCGTTATTTGTATTGCGACAACGGCATTATTTGATGTGCTTACCCTTAGCTTTCCTATTTTGGGAATCTGCACTTCCGTTATTCCGTTTTTTGTATATGATGCAACTGGAACATTTGAATCTATAAATCTATTGAGTCTCCAATATTCCTTCAGCGCAAGATATTCAGTACGCACAGGAATTTATTTGGGAATGTAAGTACGGTTCATATAATAAAGTATATAACTAGTTAAAATTATGCTATATAGATGTCCGGAAGATCTGGTATCTATATAGCATATATAACTAAAATATGTTAATTAGGAAATGGGGAGACGAAAAAATGTATCATCCAATGGATACTGTTATAGCCTGTCAGCTACTTTTTATGTATGCTTTATTTTTGGGATTCTTTCCATGGGCATTTACAAGAGCGATCTGTTATGATAATAAAAAGGGGATCCCCAAATATAGTAGACGGGTGGTCATTGCTGTTTATAGTTTCCACTTCCTGATCTGGTTAATGGCTTGCTCTTTTGTAACAACCATATCAAAAAACATCAATCTGGAAAATATATCCGCAGGAGATAAGATGTGGATCTATATCAAATTGACAGTTGGGAATTCTGATTATGTGGGAATTGGTGATGCGGGTAATGATGAAACAACCTGGACGATTGTATATTATACCAAAAAAAATGCTGACGAGATAGATGAGGAGTTTTTGAGAAGAATTGTTAGTAGGGGTGTTATGGTTATCAGGGTCTATCAATATGAGGATTTTGAAATAAAAAGCTCAGATAGAGGCGGCTGGTATGTTATGATAGGCGATGAATATATGGCATCCATATCAGTTAAAAACGGCTTATTTATGAGGGAGATCAAATTCCGCTGGAATAGTAAAAAGCTGGATGAGCTTTGGGAAATCTTTGCTATTGATAGAACTCCCGTATGGTAGACAAAAAAAATCCAATAAATATCAAATTAGGCATTTTCTGCGGTTTCAATGGCAGCAAAAAATAGAAAAGCTGTTAGGCGGGAGGATTCTCCTGCCTTTTATTTTGTGCAAAGGCAAAATGAAATCAGGTGCCTTCCAAAATAAAAAAATTTATAATAAATATGTTGGAATATGGAGAATAAAACTATATAATAGGAAAGGTATTTAATATTTCAAAAAGTGAAAATAATAAAAATAGTAAAAGAACAAATGAGTTAATTATGCGAGGCATGAAGGAACATGGCGGTATTATCTGCGTTATATGACATTATCATAGCACCGATAGAATATCTTATTGAGCTGGTATTCTGCTTTATTCTTTCCGGTTTTCCGAATTTTGGCATGATAGGAGCGATCATAGGAATCAGTCTTGTTGTTAATTTTCTGGCATTGCCGCTGTACCTGAAAGCGGACGAGCTGCAGCTTGCGGAACGCAGGCAACAGGAGCGGATGGGCGAACGCATCAAACGGATCAAAAAAGCGTTTCAGGGCGACGAGCAGTTTATGATGCTTACCGAATATTACAAGAGGAACAACTATCACCCGCTGTATGCGTTAAGGTCTTCCTTGTCGATTCTGATAGAGATACCGTTTTTTATTGCGGCATATCATTTTTTAAGTCATTGCGTGCTTCTGAATGGATGGAGCGAGTGGATCTTCGAAGATCTTTCCAAGCCGGATCAGCTTCTTTGGGGGCTTAATATCCTGCCGATCCTTATGACGGCGATCAATTTTATATCGACGGCAGTTTATACAAAGGGCGCGCCCTTTCGGGAAAAGGCGCAGGCGTATCTTCTGGCTGTGGTCTTTTTAGTGATTCTTTATCAGTCGCCCAGCGGACTGGTTTTTTACTGGATCCTGAACAATCTGTTTTCTTTGTTTAAGAATATGGCAATGAAGTTAAAACATCCTGTGTATGCCCTTTATACTGCGGTTGGAGCATTGTTTATTGCCTTAAGTATCTATTTTCATATCCATCCGTTTGAGCTGAATCGTACAAGAACACGCCTTTTGCATGCAGCGACGATCCTGTGGATGGCATTTCCGTTATATCGGTATGCATTTATTAAGAATAGGAACTGGATAAAAACTAAGGCGATCATAAGGATAGATAAGATAGAAAAAGCAGGGAAGGTTGGAAGGATAGGTAAGACAGAAAAGCCGGAAGCTCCGGGGTTGATGCTCTTTTCCTCTATCGCCCTGTGGATTATGGCCGGGGCGCTTCTGCCGTCCTCTACAATTGCAACATCTCCCACAGAGTTTTCTTTTCTGGGATCGGTGGATAGTCCGCTGACATATATTTTTATGAATCTTACCTTTTATTTTGGACTATTTGTGTTCTGGCCTCTTTGCATCTATAAGATGTTTCAGAAACAGGTGAAAAATATTTTTCCTGCGCTATTTTTTGGTATGACGGTATGTGCGGTATTTAATATCTATCTGTTCAAAAGCCGGTTTGGAAATATTACAACGGCATTTGAGCCTGAGGACAAGCAGATGTTTGTCAGCTCTTCTAATTCTTATGTCTGGTGGGCTCTTTTGCCGGTTGCGCTGTCATTCGTGGTCTGTTTTATAGCTTTTCGATATTATAAGCAGCATGTATTAAAGATGCTTTTAATCATACTGATCATGACGGAATGCATTCTTTCCGGAAAGAATATGATGGCGATGAAACAGGAATACGATATTTATGCGGCACGCCTTGAGCAGTGGCAGACGGATGATGTGGAACAGGAGCTGCAGACGGAATTCTCCCTGACAAAGACGGGACATAATGTGCTGGTGTTGTTTTGCGACAGAGCGGCATCGGCGTATTTTCCGTATCTGCTGGAACAGTTCCCGGAGCTGGGGGATGCTTATGAGGGATTTACGTATTATCCTAACTGTATCAGTTTTTCTACGTTTACGCTGACCGGAGCACCGGCGATGATGGGCGGTTATGAATACACGCCTTTGTCCATGAACCAGAGAGAAGGAACCCTTGTGGATCTGCATAATGAATCCATCATGACGCTTCCACTTTGGTTTGATCAGATAGGATATGATGTAAAAGTGGTGGATCCGCCCTATGCTAATTATTCATGGGATGGGGATTATACGCCGTTTGAGCAGTACGAGGATATTGAAGTATGTTCTCTGATGGATAATTATATGGATCGTTATGTGGAGGAACACAGGGAAGAATATACGGATGTTGATTATGGAAAGATCAGCATCAAAAACTGCAGGTTTTATGCTATCCTGCAGATGCTGTATCCGCCGCTGCGCAATCTTCTGATTGGGGACGGACGGTATTACAGTACGGATAATTCCACTTATTATCAGCAGGAAACTTTTCTGAAGCAATATGCATATATGACCTATCTGCCACAGATTACGGATGCGGAGAATGATCAGGATACTTATACCTTTATAACGTTGGATTTGACACATGAATACCAGCTGCTGTTGGAACCGGATTACCGCAGCGGATTGCCGACACAGGAGCATCCCTATGCCGGTATCGGTAGTTATCCTGAGGATGCGTCGATCGTGGATCCGGAGAAAAACCAGCAGTCGTATCATGTCAATGCCTCTGCGATACTGCTGCTTGGGAAGTATTTTGATGCATTGAAAGAAATGGGAGTATATGACAATACCAGAATCATCATTGTGGCGGATCATGGAGCTAAGATTCCTACGGCTCCCTTCTGGGAATTTAACGATCCGCTGACTCCTTCGACGTTTCATCCGGCGCTTTTAGTCAAGGATTTTAACAGCACGGGAGAAGTGCGGACAGATATGACGATGAGAACCAATGCGGATGTACCGTATCTGGCGACGGATGGTCTGGGAGCGCCGCAGGTAAACCCGTTTACGGGTAATCCGTTTACCCGGGCGGAGGATTATTCTTATTTTGACGTTTTTGGCGGAGAGATCGATCAAAGCTTTCTGGACAAGGAGTTATCTGAATTTACCTTTGATACGCACTATACGGTCCGGGATAATATCTTTGACGAGGATAACTGGACGGATGAGGGGAAACCGTGAGACTTATATTGCGGTAAGATAAGGATATATTATATAATAACCGCATAGAAAAACAAGCGACGCGAAGCGGCATTTGTTTTTCTGCGGTTATTAACGAGAAAGCGTTTGACGAAGTCAAACATGGAGTGCGAAAGCACGGGCTTTCGAGTTTAGATGATAGAAAATCGCATAGAAAAACAAGCGACGCGGAGAAAAACGGTCGCAGCAGGGAGGATAAAGATGCTGTTATATATTGATCCCGGAACGGGAAGTATGCTGTTTTCCATGGTGATAGGTCTTGTGACGGCGCTGGTCTTTGCAGGAAGGGCGCTGATGGTAAAGCTTCGGTTTATCTTTACCGGCGGCAGCAGCAGGGATAAAGAAAAAAGGAAAAATCCGTTTGTAATTTATAGCGATTCCAAGCGGTATTATAATATATTTGCTCCGATCTGTGATGCATTTGAGGAGCGGAAGCTGCCGCTGATCTATTATACGCAGAGTCCTGATGATCCGCTTTTGGACAAAGGGTATCAGTATGTTATCTGTGAATTTATCGGGGAAGGCAATCGGGGAATTGCACGAATGAATCTTCTGCAGGCGGACGTATGTCTTTCTACGACGCCGGGGTTGAATGTGTTGCAATGGAAAAAGAGCCGGGATGTGGGATGCTATGTGCATATACCTCATGCAGTAAGCGATTTTTCCACCTACCGTATGTTCGGGTTGGATCATTATGACGCAGTCCTGATCAATGGGGAGAATCAGAAAAGATTTATCAGGAAGGTGGAAGATTACTGGAAGATCCAAGAGAAAGAACTGGTCATGACCGGGTCGGTATATATGGATGAAGCCGCAAAGCATCTGGCTGATCTGAAAGAACACAGATGCGATATCGATCATCCGACGATTCTGGTAGCTGCTTCCTGGGGAGAAAATACTCTTCTGAAGAGATATGGCAGCAAGTTGTTGAAACCGTTGGTGGAAACGGGATTTTCCATCATTGTACGTCCGCATCCGCAAAGCTATGTTTCGGAAGTGGATATGCTGGAAGAGTTACAGAAGGAATTTCCGCCGTCAGATCAATTGGAGTGGAACCGGGATGTGGATAATCTGGCAGTGCTGAACCGAGCAGATCTTATGATCTCTGATTTTTCAGGCGTTATATATGATTATACTTTCCTGTTTGGGAGGCCGGTATTTTATGCGGATATCGATTTTGACAAGTCTGTTTATGATGCGGACTGGTTTGATGAGGAACCATGGGATACCAAGGTGCTGCCGGAGATGGGAAGAAAACTGGAAGAAAGAGAATTTGCGGATATCAAGGATATCATATTAGAGGCATTACAGGATCAGAAGATCGCGGACGGGATCGGAAAGGTGAAAGACGACTGCTGGAAAAACAGGGGCGGTGCTCTGGAGGCTACGGTAGATTATCTGATCAAAAAACAGAAAGAGATCACGGCAGGAGCACAAAGCAGCGAAGATGGATATGGTATTGGAAAAAAGGTAAAAATACCGAGAACAGAAAATTAACCTTTGTTACGGATTTGAGATTTTGCAATCGTAATTTTGTGCCTGCGGCAGCATACAACAAAAAGCTTACGCTTTTCGTTGTCGAGAATTCACAGGCTATGGAAAGGCATGGCATGGTTATTAGTGTGAAAAATATATCTAAGGCAGTAAAAAACACTGCCTAAGATATATTAAGTTTCACACCGAAAAACGCAAA
>DLOP01000146.1:23615-23857 GCA_002478505.1 Lachnospiraceae bacterium UBA7481 | reverse complement strand
GCGGCATGGGGATTAGTATGAATTTATTATCTGCATTTTATGACATTATCATAGCGCCGATAGAATATGTGATCGAGCTGGTGTTTTGTTTTCTTTTTTATAACTTTCACAACAGCTTCGGTGTCATGGGCGCAATTATAGGGATCAGCCTTGCGGTGAATATCCTGGCGCTGCCACTGTATCTGAAGGCGGATGAGCTGCAGCTTGCGGAACGGAAACAGCAGGAGCGGATGGGCGAGCGC
>DLOP01000146.1:0-23537 GCA_002478505.1 Lachnospiraceae bacterium UBA7481 | reverse complement strand
GGTCGTCGTTGTCTATTCTGATCGAGATCCCGTTTTTTATTGCGGCATATCATTTTTTGAGCAACTGCGTCCTTTTAAACGGAAGGAGCGAGTGGATCTTCCGGGATCTTTCACAGCCGGATAAGCTTCTTTGGGGATTAAACATCCTGCCGATCCTGATGACTGCAATCAATATCATATCGACAGCGGTCTATACAAAGGGTGCGCCCATCCGGGAAAAAGCGCAGTCCTATCTGCTGGCTCTCATCTTTCTGCTGATACTGTATCAGTCACCCAGCGGACTTGTTTTTTACTGGATTCTTAACAACCTGTTTTCCCTGATCAAAAATATCGTGATGAAGATGAAGCGTCCGGTGTATTTCCTATATGCGGTTTATGCTGCGGTTGCGGTAATGTTCATTTCCATGAATATCTTCTTCCGTATCCATCCGGAGAGGCTTAATGATGTAAAGAAGCGTGTTTTGGATGCGCTTACGGTTCTGTGGATTGCAATTCCATTGTTCCGGCTTGTTTTTCTTAAGATTAGGAACTTAAAAAAGCAATGGGAGCTGAAAAGGGCAGAAGCGTCAAAAAATGCAGAATCAGCGAAAAACACAGGATCAGAGAAAAAGAAAGAGGAAACGGTAAGGTCGGAGGAACGGACAAGCAAAGGAACCTTTGCGCTGACGGTGATCTCATGTATTGCCCTGTGGCTGATGGCGGGAGCATTGCTGCCGTCTTCCGTGATTGCGACTTCGCCGACGGAATTTGCTTTTCTGGGTTCTGTTGACAGCCCGCTGACGTATATCTTTATGAACCTTACATTTTATTTTGGGTTATTTGTGTTCTGGCCGCTGTGCATCTATAAGATGTTTGAGAAACGGGTTCAAAGGATTTTCCCGGCGGTATTTTTCGGCGCGGCAGTTTGCGCGGTATTTAATATCTATCTGTTTAAAAGCCAATTTGGAAATATTACGACGGCATTTGAACCGGAGGACAGGCAGTTGTTTGTCAGCTCATCCAATGCTCATGTGTGGAGTGCGCTGCTTCCGATCGTACTGGCGTTTGTTATCTGTATTATTGCCTTTAAGTATCATAAACTGCAGATATTGACGATGCTTGTGCTTATTCTGGCTTTGACGGAGGGCATCCTTTCCGGGAAAAATATGATGGAAGTCAAGGAGAGCTATGACATTTATGCAGCGCTTCTGGAGGAACGGCAGACGGATGATGTTGAACAGGAGATCCGGACGGAATTTTCCCTGACAAAGACCGGCAATAATGTGCTGGTTCTGTTTTGCGACAGATTTGCATCCGCATATTTTCCCTATCTGCTGGAGCAGTTCCCGGAATTGAAAGAGACTTATGAGGGATTTACCTATTATCCTAACTGTATCAGCTTTGCTACGGATACGCAGCTCGGAGCGCCGGCGATGATGGGCGGTTATGAATATACGCCGTCACTCATGAATCAGAGAGAGGAAAAGCTTGTGGATATTCATAATGAAGCCACATTGGTTCTGCCGGTCTGGTTTGACCAGCTCGGATATGATGTAAAAGTCGTAGATCCGCCGCTTGTCAATTATGCATGGGACGGAGATTATACGCCGTTTGAAGCCTATCCGGATATTGAGGTTTGTTCCCTGATCAATAATTATCTGGAACGTTATGAACAGGAGCATAGGGAGGAATATTCTGCTGTTGATTATGGAAAGATCAGTATCAAAAACTGCAGGCTTTATGCCATCATGCAGATGGTGTATCCGCCGTTGCGCAATGTCCTTGCAGAAAACGGGCGGTATTACAGTACGGATAATTATGCTTATACCCAGCAGGAATATTTTATCAGGGATTATGCGTACGCCACCTATCTGCCCCAAATCACGGATGCGGAAAATGACCGGGATACTTATACTTTTATAGAATTGGATACGGCGCATGAGTACCAGCTTTTGCTGGCACCGGATTACCGCAGCGGCATGCCCACAGAGGAGCATCCATATGCAGGCATCGGCAGCTATCCGGAGGACGCGTCCATTGTAGATCCGGAGAAAAATCAGCAGTCCTATCATGTCAATGCATGTACGATCCTTTTGATCGCTAAGTATCTGGACGCGCTGAAGGAGATGGGGGTATATGATAATACCCGGATCATCATCATAGCGGATCATGGTTCCAAGATTCCCACGGCGCCCTTCTGGGGATTTGAGGACCCTTTGGCGCCATCTAACTTCAATCCGATGTTTCTGATCAAGGATTTTAACAGCACGGGAGAGGTGCAGACCGATATGATGTTTAGGACAAATGCGGATATGCCCTATCTGGCAACGGAGGGATTAGGATCTCCCCAGGTAAATCCGTTTACGGGCAATCCCTTTACCCTTGCAGGGGAAGGTCAGACATTTGATCTCTTTGACGGAGAGAGAGGGACAAGCGGTCTGGATAAGGAGTTGTATGAGTTTATCTTTAACGCGCAATATACGGTCAGGGATAATATCTTTGAGGAAGAAAACTGGGGGAAATAAAGCAGGCGTTTTTCGTCTTGATTTGAGTCGCAGCAGGGCTGCGACATAGAGGTAAGCAGGAAGTTGTGTGGAAAAGGAAGGAGCGAAGTTATCGTATGAAGCAATATCCGATGATTGATAAAAAGCGTACCGCAGGACGCATAAGATTCTTTATGCGGTATCATGGTCTGAAACCTGCGGATATACAGGCGTATCTTGGTTTGACCTGCGTACAGACAGTATATCGGTGGTTAGATGGAACCAACATTCCAAGCGTAGATAACATCTATGCATTAAGCCGGCTTTTTGGCGTCAGGGTAGATGATCTTCTGGCAGGGAATGAAAAAATTGTGCCGTTGTCTTCGTACTGTAAAAGTCATTTTCGTATACTGATGTACTATGAAAATTTGGAAAAGTTAGAAAAGCTGGTGTGATGGAAAGATTGAGAAAGCTTAAAAAGTTGGAAATGATTAAATTGTTAGAAATGATTAAATTGTTAGAAATGATTAAAAAGTTGGAAATGATGAAAAAGTTTTAAAAGATGGAAAAGATGAATAAGTTGGTATGTTGAAATATTGAATTTTGGATTCAATGACAAGTCCTCGATACATCTCTTATAATTTGGATAAGAACGAACTGCTACATCCGAAGGAGGGAGAAGGTATGAGAGATGGGTCAGGACACATAGCAAATAAGCGAGATTACATCGTCAATATGAAAAATATGATGGCAAATAAGAGGGGAAACAAAGTAAATAAGAGGGGTTACGCGGCATATACAACAGAATTATCAGTGGATAACAAAGATCACGCGACAGATCAAACAGAAGATACGGCGGAGGGAAAAGCTTATATAGTAAGTCCCGGCAGCAGCAGATATATCCTTGCAAGGAAGGAAGAATTGTCTGAGAAACTGAAAAACACGATCGTTGATTACGTAACGGATCAAATGCTGGGGAAGAAATTCCTTACGCCGGACCATACGGAGGAGCAGATCCTGCAGATCTTTGAGGAGGAGTATATTGAAGGGGAAGCGGAACAGAAGAAGATTCGGAAGGCGCTAAAAGAAGGGAAATCAGTTTACAAAGGTCGTGTTGAATTTGAATTTTGTAAGGAAAATTACAGCGCGTTATTTGAAAAACTATGGTGGACATTGGAAATTGCTTCGGAAGATGAATTTGAGGCGATAAATGGATATCTTGATTACTGAGTATCATGTAATAGTATGGGCGGCGGAATTTTCTTCGCCGCCTTTTGTTTTAATGGGGATAAGTTCAGTAGCATATTGTAGGAAAAGTGGAAGAACAGCTTAAAAATGAAAACTATTTTGTGCATTAAAGCAGCTCTTTTGTTTTCCGCGCAAGGTACAAAGGAAGATTTGTAATATATCCATCTTTCCGGTAACCTCGTTTTGAGAAACGAAGCGCGTGTTCGGGATGATGATCAGTAATATATTTTTTAAAAGAGGGGGCGGATTTATCTTCGCCGCTTTTTGCTTCAATGGGGATAATCTCAGTGCCATTTTGCAGCACAAAGTCGATCTCGCTATTTTTGTCGGAAAAGTAGCGGGGTTCAACTGCGAACTGTCGGTGAAGTTGTTGTAAAACATAATTTTCGGTCAAAGGACCTTTGAATTGGTAGTCAGTTTTTAAAAGAATTGCGCTGTTGTCAATGCCAGCCATGTGCTTGAGGAGTCCGGTGTCAAATACAAAAAGTTTAAACTGGTCCAGTCTGTCAAAGGCTGAAAGAGGATGCTCCATTTTGGAGACGTTGTAAACACGGTTAAGCATACCCGCTGAGACAAGCCATTCAATAGCCTCTTCAAAGTCGCGTGCCCTGCCGCCTTCACGGACAGCACCGTACATAAATTTTTCGTTGGGCTTGGCAAGCTGTGTGACAATACTGCGGAAGACCATGAGTATGCGTCCGCTGTTTACTTTGCCGTTGTGTTTTGAAAAGTCATTTTCGTAGATTTCAATTAGCTCATGCTGTATTTGAGATATTTTCGCGGGATCTTTATACTTTACCCATGAAGTAACACATTCCGGCATACCACCGATGATAAGATAGTAGTTATATGCCTCAAGCAGACGATTGTGGAAAATTTCTTCAATCAGCTGCTCTTTTTGAATACACTCATAATAGGCATAAAGAGCCGAATCAGTCGCATCAAGAAACTCGTCAAAAGTCAGTGGAAAGATGTCAAGAAGATTTACCATGCCAACCGGATAAGATTTCGGTTTTGCAAGAAGCGTTCCGAGCAAACTGCAGGCAGCAATAACATGGTAGTCGTTGGCTTTCTCCTTGAAATATTTGAGCGTATTCAATGCTTCCGGACATTCCTGGATCTCATCGAAAATGATAAGCGTTTCACCCGGAAGTATTTTTTTGCCGGAAATCA
The DNA here is from genome assembly GCA_002478505.1 of Lachnospiraceae bacterium UBA7481. Taxonomy (GTDB): domain Bacteria; phylum Bacillota; class Clostridia; order Lachnospirales; family Lachnospiraceae; genus NK4A136. Next base: position 18,654 of record DLOP01000146.1, on the reverse strand, counting down.
TGGAAAGAAGGTCGATGATTCGGTGGGGATTCTTATTGGTCTCGAAAATTGATTTCAATTCATCCTCTTCATCAAAGTTGAAGTAGACAAAGCTGTCATAGTGGTTTTGTCCAAATTCTTTCATGAGCCATGTCTTGCCGACCTGTCGAGCGCCTTTCAGCACCATCGGTTTTCGCTCCTCGCTGGATTTCCAATTTATCAAATCTTGAATGGCATTACGTTTCAAACAAATTGCCCCCTTTCAAGTGGGTGATATTATTTTTACACATTTTTCTGGAAATTTCAATAAATAAAAACACATTTTTCTGAAAAAATAATTCTATAAAAACACATTTTTCTGACAAAAATAGATTATTAAAAACGCATTATTTTAAAAACAAAGATTATTATTGTAAAAAAGATTTCGGAAAGAAATTTGCTGAATACATACTATCTAAAATGAAAGCTCTTATTGACAGTCACACTTGATTTGAGTAAAATAAAATAAGAATTTATTTTACTCAAATTATTAAGGAGGGTAAATGGATTGTATATTCAGAGACATTTGGAAAATCAAGTCATGGAAGCGTCAAAATGTTATCCGGTAGTAATGGTATGCGGACAGCGACAGGTAGGGAAGTCAACCATGTTAAATCAAATAAAAGAAAAAGAGCGCCGATATGTGACTTTAGATGATGGAAATGCAAGAAGACTTGCAGAGAAAGATCCGGAGCTTTTTTTTGAAACTTATGGTTATCCTCTTTTGATTGACGAGTTTCAGCGCGTGCCATCTATTCTTCTGGAGATGAAGAGGATCGTGGATCAGAAAGCGTTATCCGGTGAGGATAACAATGGAATGTACTGGCTCACCGGTTCTCAGAAATTTAAAATGATGAAGGATGTATCTGAGTCTCTGGCCGGTCGGATAGCAGTATTTGACATGTCCAGTCTATCGGCTGCCGAATTGGAGGGACGGAAGGCATGCGTATTTCATCCGGCGTTGGAGAATCTTCGTGAAAGAATAAAATATTGCAGCCCCAAAAATGTACATGAGATATATGAGAAGATTTTTAAAGGGGGAATGCCAAAGCTGATTGTAACGAATATGGATCGGGAACGTTTCTATGCGGATTATATTAACACATATTTGGAGCGTGACATTAAGGAATTGTCATTGGTGGGAAAATTGGGTGAGTTCTATGATTTTCTTGTATATATGGCTGCAAGGACTTCTATGGAACTAAAGTATAGCGAGATCGCTAATACGATTGGGATATCCGCACCCACGGCAAAAGAGTGGGTCTCTATTTTGGAGCGTTCAGGAATTATTTATATCCTTCGCCCATATTACAATAATTTTACAAATCGGTTAGTAAAAACACCCAAAATGTATTTCCTGGATACCGGTCTTGCCGCATACCTATGTAGATGGCCTAATGCGGAAACATTAGAAAATGGCGCGATGGATGGAGCGTTTTTTGAAACCTATGTTGTCAGTGAGATTGTGAAAAATTATTATAATGAGGGGAAAAGACCGGATTTATATTATTATCGGGATATTGACGGTAAAGAGATTGATTTGCTGTTTGTTGAAGGTGACAGGATATATCCTGTGGAAATTAAAAAAGCAAAGATGCCCAATCATGCCGATAAAAACTTTTCCGTGCTTAATAAATTGAAAATGAATGTTCAGCCGGGGGTGATTTTGTGTATGGCGGATGAGATGCTGCCATACAGCCGTGATGCGTGGTATTTTCCGGTGGCGGGATTGTGAAAGGTTTTTGTAGTTGAAAGACCTCTGTGTGCAACCTGCGATAAATCGGAGTGTGAATATAAGGCAAGGAAGATTCCGGTGGAGTCGTTTGCTTTTTCGAAAGAAACAAAACATAAGCCGACGAAATTTGAAGTATTCTTCAGGACAAAGATTGCAGAATACCGTTATATCTTACACGTGAAACAGGACATTGTTGTTTTCGAGAGTTTAGATCGGGTAAAGTTAGATACCGGAAGGCGGTCAGCGCTTTTTGTGAGGAATGGGAATCACTTATAAAAAAAATGAGATAATTTCTGATGTGATTAAATGGTTTGAGGAATCTATTGATTTCTTAAATTATGGGAATCCAAGACAGGAATTACGAACTGCTATAGCTAATACAGAAGAGGTAAAAAAGCTTGTGCTTGATATGATCCGTGAGATGGATTTGGATATTGAGGATTTTCGTATTGAAGAAAAAGAAGAAAACCGTATAGAAGTTTTTACAAAACATACGATAAATGGATATAGTACAGAGTTGACTTTGTCAGAAGAATCCAGTGGAACAAAGAAGCTGTTTGGATTACTGCCCTTTATTGCCAGGAGTCTTGTTGTCGGAACAACATTAGTAATTGATGAGCTGGATGCAAAAATTCATCCGGTATTGTTGCGTTATGTAATTATGCTGTTTAATAATATGGATATTAACAAAAATGGCGCACAGTTGATTTTTACTTCGCATGATTTGTCTACTATGAATAATGATATATTTCGTCGAGATGAAATCTGGTTTGTAGCTAAGGGTAAGGAGCAGAATTCTAAACTTTATTCTTTGGTTGAGTTTAAGAATAAAAAGGGTGAATCCGTTCGCATGGACGCAAAATATGATAAGCAATACTTAGAGGGCAAATATGGCGCAGATCCATATCTGAAAACGATTATAGATTGGAGTGATGTCAATGCCTAAGAAAGTCGGAATTACACAGTGGAGGAAACAGAGGCGTAAGGAATATCTTGAGAAAAAGGAATACCGCTATTATATCTTTTGTGAGGGAGAGCAAACGGAGCCGCTTTATTAAAATAGGTGTATGGGTAATTTAGCTTTTTTATTGTGAATTAGAAAGATTGAGGGTATAATTAAATTGAATATATTCAAAGAAGAATATAAAAGAGAACGATTTTGGAAGGAAATTTGTGATGTTATCTGAAGATATAAGAGAAGAATTGATACGGGGGTTGATCAGTATCTTTCATAATAATATATCTATGATTATTTTATATGGGTCGGTGGCAAGAAATGAGGCAACGGACGAGAGTGATATTGATGTTGCAATTATTGTGAAGAACCAGATGGACGATGATACAAAAAAACAGTTTGTCAGTTGGACCGCCGACATGGATATTCGTTATGAAAGAGTATTTTCGATTGTGGATATACAGGAAAGTAATATGATGAAATGGGAGAAGGTTTTGCCATTTTATCAGAATATTCGTAAGGAGGGAGTCGTTCTATGGAGGGCAGCGTAAAAGAGCTGGCAGGATATCGTATAGAGAGAGCTAAAGAAATGTTCAGCGAATGCGCTGAAAGAATATGATTCATCTAAACATTCAGGAGTGATAGCTTTTTTTACGAAAGAGTATTTAAAAACGGAAATTTTAGATAGAGACTTGGCGGTTATCATAAAAGACAGTTCTCTTTGTCGGGAAAAGTCAGATTATGATGATTTTTATGTTGTAGGAAAAGTGGAAGCGGAAGAACAGCTTAAAAATGCAAAATATTTTGTGCAGAAGATTGAAGAGTTTGTAAAATTGGTAAATGAATAATTATAAAGCGATAATAACCCATTAAAATGAAAAATAAACGGATAATAAAAGTATGTTGGACAATCATATGGATATGTATTCAGATGATTTGACCTTCAGACAGTAAATGAATGATAGAATAGGAGTTTCCGGAAAAGAAATAAAACCACTGAAAAACGAATTGAAAATGGTATCCTTTCATTTAACGAAGGGGGAGATCACTATTTTTGATGAGCTGGAATCTTTGATTGGATAGCATAACCCATCCAAATCTCTCATAGAATGTAAAAAAGCATTTTTGAGGGATATTCGTGAAGGAGTATATTGAGGAGCGCGCCACGTTAGTGGCTCAGTATATTATTGAGCATAATGTAACCGTACGGGAGGCGGCGAAGAAGTTTGGGATTAGCAAATCAACAATACATAAGGACGTCGCTGAGCGTCTCATCCAGATCAACCCTGCTCTTGCCAAAGAGGTAAGAAAGGTGCTGGATATCAACAAATCAGAACGGCATATCCGTGGCGGAATGGCTACGAAGGAGAAATATCTTCATATGCATTAAATGATTGTAAATGACAAATAAGTAATTTATAATCATAGGTGTACTCATGCTGCGGGCTTCCTTTGCGGGCAGTTATTTACCTTGCGGCATACGAAAGAAACACGGAAAGGAAAGTCTTATGTTATTGCAGCTTACGGGAGAGACCGGAAAGAATATGGTATATGAACCAATGGATGATCCTATATTATATGAACCGGCAGATATCATGATCCATATACAGGGTAAAGGGATTGTGGTAAGAGAAAAATCTGTCGTGGCATTTCAAAAAAGCGACAGTAAGAGTAAGATCATCGCTTTTGGAACGGAAGCATATGGTATGGCGGGAAAGAATATGGAGGATATTGTGGTGACATCCCCGCTGCATCAGGGATTCGTTGCTGATTTTACTGTCGCTGTTAAATTATTTTCCTATCTGCTGATAAAGGCGATTGGTAAAAAGCCGATTCTGAAAAGACCGGCTGTGGCCGTGTGCGTACCAAAGGGGATTTCGGAGGTAGAACTGGTAGCGTTACAAGATGTGTTGATGATGGCCAGGGTGAAAGAGCTTTTTGTTACGGATCATCCGATGGAAGAATTTCTTAAGGAATTTCCAGAGAAATGTCCGGAAGAATATAAAAAATTTAAAATTACTATCGGCATAACCAAAGATGAGCCGAAACTTTATATCAAGGAAAGAATGAGAGAGACTCTGGAATATGCCGGACGGGAGAAGATTTCACAGGAAAAAGTGTGTGAGCTGTTACAAGGTTTGAAGGGGGATCAATAAGAACAAAGGATAATCTTTAATACGCGTAGGAAAAACTGGGCCATCAATGGATTTTGATGGCTTTTTTGTATGCGATGGAACAGATGGTCGGGAGATAGGAATTTTGCATCTTTTTAAGTTATAATAGTAAAAATATACATATAAATTGTATGATAAGTCTATTTATTATACAAAATATAGTGATTTAGTGTCTTGCAATTATTTTTCATCCGTATATAATTTATATCAGTGGATATCAGTGCATTTTCACGCGGTTTTTGTTTCTGAGCGAAAGCAAATATCCGGAAAGGTAGAAGGGCAATGGCAAAGGATGTACAGGGACTGGGCATCATCATTGTAGGATGCGGGAAAGTCGGTTCGACGCTGATTGAGCAGCTTAGTAAGGAAGGACATGACATTACGATCATAGATAAAAACGCGCAGAAGGTCCAGGAGCTGACCAATCTTTATGATATCATGGGAATCGTGGGCAATGGCGCAAGCTATAGCACGCAGATGGAGGCAGGCATTGAGGAGACGGATCTGATCATTGCCGTGACGGAGTCGGATGAGTTAAATCTGCTGTGTTGTACGGTGGCGAAGCGTGTCGGTAACTGCGCGGCGATTGCAAGAGTGCGGACGCCGGATTACAGTAAGGAAGTGAATTATCTGCGGGAGAAGCTGGGGCTTGCCATGATCATCAATCCGGAACTGGAGGCCGCCAAGGAAATGGCGCGTATCCTATATCTTCCCACAACGCTGGAGGTCAATTCCTTTGCCCATGGACAGGCGGAGCTGATCAAATTTAAGATCCCGGAAGGAAATGTGCTGGATGGCGTAGAGATCATGTCCCTTGGCAGAAGCATTTCCACAAAGGTGCTGATCTGTGCAGTGGAGCGTGACGGGGAGGTTTATATTCCTTCCGGTAATACAAAACTGCATAAAGATGATGTTATTTCCGTGGTGTCATCCAGAAAGCTTGTAAAATCGTTTTTGGAGGATATCGGATTCCGGACAAAACGGGTGAGGGATACGATGATCATTGGCGGCGGCAAGGCGGCGTATTATCTGGCAGTGCAGCTGTTACATATGGGGATTTCCGTGAAGATCATAGAGAGTGACAGGGAACGCTGCGAGGAACTCAGCGCCCTTTTGCCAAAGGCAATTATTATTAATGGCGACGGTACGGATGAAGAACTGTTAAAAGAAGAAGGGATTGAAGAAACCCAGTCTTTTGTGCCGTTGACAGGTATCGACGAGGAAAATATCATGCTGACCCTGTATGCAAGGCAGGTGTCTGACGCAAAGGTCATTACAAAGCTCAACCGGATCCAATTCAGGGATGTGATCGGGCAGCTGGATCTGGGCAGCGTCATTTATCCCAGATATATCACTTCGGAGGCAATTATCGCCTATGTCCGCGCAAAAAAAGATTCCAAAAACAGTAATATCGAGACATTATACCATATGTTTAACCACCGCGTGGAGGCCATTGAGTTTCTGGTAGAGAAAGAATCAGAGGTGACTGATATCCCTTTGATGGATCTTTCATTGAAAAAGAATCTGCTGATCTCATTTATCAATCGTAATGGCACGATCATTATTCCCGGCGGTAACGACTGCATCAAAGTGGGTGATACGGTGATGATCGTGACGACGCATACCGGATTTAACGGTATCAGGGATATCTTGAAATAAGATCTAAGGAAGGAAATTTCGTTCTCATGAATGGGTCGATTATTCGTTATATACTTGGATATGTTCTGAAAATAGAAGCGGCGCTTATGCTTCTTCCATGTCTGGTGGCGCTGATCTATCAGGAAAAAGAAGGTCTTTATTACCTGATGGTGGCGGGGGGCGTCATGCTGGTGGGTATCATCACTACTATTAAGAAACCATATGACACAGTCTTCTATTTGAAAGAGGGATGCGTTACCACCGCACTTAGCTGGATCCTACTGAGTCTTTGCGGATGTCTGCCGTTCTGGCTGACCGGAGAAATCCCTAGTTTTACGGATGCGTTGTTTGAGACGATTTCCGGGTTTACGACCACGGGGGCAACCATTCTGGGGGATGTGGAGGCGTTGTCCTATACTTCCCTGTTCTGGCGCAGCTTTACTCATTGGATCGGCGGTATGGGCGTTCTCGTATTCCTGCTTGCGATCATACCGATGAGCGGCGGCTCCAATATCAACCTGATGCGGGCGGAGAGCCCGGGCCCTTCCGTAGGCAAGCTTGTGCCGAAGATGCGTTATACCGCACAGATCTTATATTTCATTTATTTCGGAATGACGATCTTAGAGATCATCCTGCTTCTGATCGGGAAAATGCCTCTGTTTGACGCGATTGCTACCGGATTTGGCACTGCCGGAACGGGCGGATTTGGTATCAAAAATGATAGTATGACAAGTTATTCCCCGTATATTCAATGGGTGGTGACGATATTTATGATCCTGTTCGGGGTCAATTTCAATGCATTTTATCTGATTGTATTTGGTAAGATCAAAAAGGCGTTCTGCATGGAAGAGGTTAGATATTATTTCCTGATCATCTTTGTGTCCATCGGAATTATCTTTACAAGTCTTTTGAAAATGACAGGCAATGCCGCTGATTCGTTGAGGCATGCGGCATTTCAGGTGGGTTCCATCATTACGACGACAGGATTCTCCACAGCCGATTTTGAGCAGTGGTCACAGACTTGTAAAACGGTGCTGGTTCTTCTTATGTTTGTCGGTGCCTGTGCAGGAAGTACCGGCGGCGGAATTAAGGTATCGAGATTTGTGGTTCTGTTTAAAACAGTGGCTAAGGAATTAAATTCCTATATTCATCCTAAGATCATCAAGAAGATCAGAATAGAAGGAAAGCCGGTAGAACATGAGGTGGTAAGGGCAATCAATGTGTATTTTATTACATTTATGATCTTGTTCTCGCTGTCTGTATTTTTGGTTTCTTTGGAAGGCAGGGATTTGATTACGAATTTTACGGCGGTTATCGCTACGTTCAACAATATCGGTCCCGGTCTGGAAATGGTGGGACCAACGCAGAACTTTGGATTTTTCTCCGTATTTTCCAAATGGGTTCTGATGTTTGACATGCTTGCCGGACGATTGGAGCTGTTTCCATTGCTGATCCTGTTCCATCCGGCAGTGTGGAGGGAGATGTTTATTGGGAAGAAGAGAAACTAACAGGGCACTGATAAATCGGTATTTTTAAGGACGAGGGCATGAAAAAGGCTAAAAAGGCTGGGAAAGTTGTTTTGATTATTATTATCATTTTAGCGGTACTGTTGCTATCGATATACATAAACCATAGAATTCAATTGACGAAAGAATCTGCACTCCGTTCACCTCTTGGTCAAATGGTAGAAGTTGATGGACATCATATGAGCGTTTACATTGAAGGGGAAGGAGAAACAACGCTTGTATTTATGTCAGGCGGAGGAACTTGCAGTCCGATATTAGATTTTAAATCTCTTTATTCTCTTTTAAGTGATCATTACAAGGTTGCAGTAGTAGAAAAATTTGGATACGGGTTCAGTGATGTTGTTGATACGAGCAGGGATATTGATTCCATACTTGAGAATACACGTGCTGCATTAGAGGCGGCAGGATTACAAGCACCATATGTTTTATGTCCCCATTCTATGTCGGGACTTGAAGCGTTATATTGGGCACAGAAATATCCGGATGAAGTGTCAGCAATTATCGGACTTGATATGGCTGTACCGCAATATTATGACAGCATGAACATCAACATACCAATGATGCGTGTTGCAAGTTGGGCAGCAAATATCGGAGTTACTCGTTTGATCCCCGGAATTGCAGAAAGTGATGCGATACAGTATGGTACGTTATCCGACAGCGAAAAAGAGATTTATAGAGCAGTTTTTTATAGCCGTACAGCAACTGTTACAATGATCAACGAGTGCGAATCAGTGAAAGAAAATGCAAAAGTAGTTGAAAGTATGGGTGTTCCTCAACTTCCGATGTTGTTGTTCATTTCAAATGGGTCGGGAGGAACCGGTTTTGATGAAGAAACATGGCGTAAGATACCAATAGAGTATATTTCCGGGGTGGATAACGGAACGTATATAGAGCTGGATTGCCCACATTATATTCATGATTATGAGTATGAGGCAATCAGCGAAAATATTATGGAATTTTTATCAGAATGACGATAAATGCCGGTTCCGTGTCATTCATGCGGAAACGAATACAAACATTAAGGTTAAAGAGAATTTATATTTATGAAAGTGAATTTATCTAATTTTGAAAAATATAGCGATGACTTGTTTGATTTATCAATAGTCCAAAGAGATGTTGGAGGTGGAATAACAAGCAAAGAACAGATCGATATCATACAGGAATATCCAAATGCGAAATCGCTGATTATATCAGGACTGAATCAGGAGTCTTTTGAGTATTTGATACAGAATTATGGGAATCAGTTTACGGCAATTTCATTTTGGAAAAATAAACTGATTACCGACCTGTCCCCATTAAGTGATTTGAATGGGCTCGAATATTTGCATTATTTTTTCAATCAGAGAGCTACAGATCTATGGGATATGCGAAAAAATGAGAATCTAAGAGGATTGGCAATATATGATTTTTCCAGATTACATTCCATAGATAAAATTGTTACTGCACCTAATATAGAATATTTTTCATTGGGAGATAAAGTCTGGTCAAAGATGGATATAGAAAGTTTGAAACCGTTGATTCAAAGCAATATTACGCATTTTGGATGGTGGGGGAACAGAATTTTAGATAATGATTATTCTTGTCTGGCACAAAGCAAAATAAAAGAGCTGGATGTGATCATTGGACAATATAGTGTAGAGGAACTTGCAAAACTTGTTGCAAGTATACCTGGATTGAAGGGAACAGCCACCAAACCATATAAAGAATTTAGCATTCTTTCTAAGGGCAAAGAAACGACTTACTATTCTCTTTGTAAAGGAAAAAGGAGGCTGATAAAAGGAAAAGATGATGAGAAGCTTGAAAAATATATATCAGATTTTGAGTATTTGGTTGAAAAATATCGAATAAAATGATTTGAGCAACAGGAACACTTTTTCCAAAAGGGAGATTAATAACTGTAGATCATGAGAAATCTTCAGATAAACGGAAAATGCAGATCATAAAAAGATAAGTAAGATTGAGAATTGGAAATTTTCAATCTGCGAGTATGGAGGCTAATTATGAAAAAGGAACTAGTCATTGTCATTGATTTCGGTGGACAGTATAACCAGCTTGTGGCGCGTCGTGTCAGGGAATGTAATGTGTATTGCGAAATCTATTCCTATAAGACAGATATTGAGAAGATCAAGGAGATGCATCCGAAAGGGATCATCCTGACCGGCGGCCCGAACAGCTGTTATGAGGAGGGGGCGCCCACCTATAGTAAGGAACTTTTTGAACTGGGGATTCCGGTGCTTGGTCTGTGTTACGGGGCGCAGCTGATGCAGCTTGTTCTTGGAGGTACGGTGGAAAAGGCGCCGGTGCGTGAATATGGAAAGATCATGGTGCATGTTGAGACAAGCTCGCCGTTATTTAAGGACGTTACACCCGATACGATCTGCTGGATGAGCCATAATGATTATATTTCTAAAACGGCACCCGGATTTGAGATCATTGCAACGACTGCGGACTGCCCGGTGGCAGCGGCGCAGTGCATCAAAGATCAGCTCTACGCCATCCAGTTTCATCCGGAAGTCCTGCATACGCAGGAGGGAAAAAAGATGCTGCATAACTTTGTCTATCACATCTGCGGCTGTTCCGGAGACTGGCGTATGGATTCCTTTGTGGAGGAGACCATCGGGCAGATCCGCGAGAAAGTTGGAAAGGGGAAGGTGCTGTGCGCGTTGTCCGGCGGTGTGGATTCCTCTGTGGCAGCAGTGCTGCTATCCAAGGCAGTGGGCGATCAATTGACCTGCGTGTTTGTCGATCATGGCTTACTGCGTAAAAATGAGGGTGACGAAGTGGAAGCGGTCTTTGGACCGAAGGGAAATTATCAGTTGAACTTTATCCGTGTCAATGCGCAGCAGCGATTCTATGATAAGCTTGCAGGCGTGGCAGAGCCGGAACAGAAGAGGAAGATCATAGGGGAAGAATTTATCCGTGTATTTGAAGAGGCGGCAAAGGAGATCGGCGCAGTTGATTTTCTGATACAGGGAACGATTTATCCGGATGTTGTGGAAAGCGGTCTTGGCGGAGAATCCGCTGTGATCAAATCCCATCACAATGTGGGCGGACTGCCGGATTGCGTTGATTTTAAGGAGATCATAGAACCGCTTCGTAATCTTTTTAAGGATGAAGTCCGCAAGGTTGGTTTGGAACTTGGCATTCCGGAATATCTGGTATTTCGCCAGCCGTTCCCGGGTCCCGGACTGGGCGTTCGTATCGTTGGTGAAGTCACTGCGGAAAAGGTACGCATTGTACAGGATGCAGATGCCATCTATCGCGAGGAGATTGGCAAAGCCGGTCTGAATAAGACGCTTGGACAGTATTTTGCTGCGCTTACAAATATGCGTTCCGTCGGCGTCATGGGGGATGAACGGACTTATGATTATGCTGTCGCACTTCGTGCAGTTAATACAGTAGATTTTATGACGGCAGAAGCGGCGGAGATTCCCTATGAGGTACTGCAGAAGGTGATGAGCAGAATCATCAATGAGGTCAAGGGAGTAAACAGGGTAATGTATGATCTGACCAGCAAGCCGCCGGGGACGATTGAGTTCGAGTAAATAGATGAATCCCTACAAGTCATGAAAAATCGGGGCTTGTAGGGATTTTTTATGTGGCGGTGGGTACGAATTGGGTACAAAAATTTAATTGTTATTCTGAGTAGGATCATTTCTAGATACAGTAGGTTGTTCGTCAAGATTATCTTTTTTGTCTATCATTTTAAGATTTCTCTTAGCAACATAACCTTCTCTTTCGATACCGTTTTCATCAATGAAAGAGACTTTGTAATAGTAGTTTTGATCTTTTAATATTATTGCTTCAATATTTTGTTCAAAATGGCAAATTATTTCGGAACTTTTCTCGGGTAATACTCTTACAATACTTGTGACTTTCGGTATAACTTGTTTGCCTATCGATTCATCAAACCAAGAGAAAAAAATATGCTGTATTAATATCATCATAATGATACAGAAGATAAAATGTGTTTTTTTAAATTTTTCCACACTATCATATAGTTGAATATTAATTCTCTCCCATACATTTCCTTCTTTTTGCGACTCAATAAAAGTTTCTTTTAATTCTTCCTTAGAGATAGTAACATCCTCAGTATCTTCCATTGTTGCTTCGTAAGCCAAATCAACCAAATCATCAAATTCTTTGCTGTAAAAATCAAAATTTAATTTTCCAAGATCAATTTGGCTAAGCGCTTTCAGTTGTTTTGTTTGTATATTGGAAAGAGTTTTAGCTATTTTCAGTATTGATTGTCTCATAATCTCAATATCATAGGTATAATGATATTGTGCTATTGTTTGAGCAAAATTCCTCATAGAGCATTGTAATGATTGATTTGTTAAATCCATGTTTTGACCAAAACCATTCCTTATAGTTTGGGAAATTCTTTCGGACGTTTTTAAGAGGGATTCTCTTATTTGTTCATGATAAATTACAGAATTAGTAGCAGAAGCAATTTCTTGCACTTTTTTAATGCTTTCTATAACTTTATCGCTGACCGTTATTTTGTATGTCTTCATAATATAACCTCCCCGTATTTGCTATACTGATTCTATTATACATGCGGTATTAAAAATAAAAACGCCAAAAAAACGTCAAAAAAACGCCAAAAATGTGCCAAAAAAGTTTTTATAACATCTGCATAGAAACATTACTCTTTGGGATATTTTCTTATCTTGTTTATAACCTTATTATGTGTCTTTTGAATATCCAATCGTTGCTGCCAAGATTCTGACTTTGGATAAATATTCATCTAAAGATTATAATCAGCTTCAGTCTTAAATAAAGAGCCTCCCCGCGTTTCCGCACATTTCATATCTCATTAAATCAATGGTATAGGAAATTGTTTTAAAAGAATTGAATTTTTGGTTCCGTAAAAAATGAATTTTGAGGGTTGTAAAATGGACTATGTAATGTTATTATTAATTTATAGTTTGGAGGTTAGTTGTATGGCAGTTGAAAAACAAAGTCATGCTGGGAGAAAAGCTGTGCCAGCTAGTGAAAAAAAGATAGGGCATAAGGTATATCTTACACATGACCAATTGGAAGAAATTGAATTTTATGGAGTTGGTTCATCTTTTTCGGAAAGATGTGTTAATTTATTGATGTTAGAAATTGAAAGGCAAAAGAAAACTGCGCAGAAAACCATCAGGGTGATTGACCTATTTGCCGGGTTGGGTGGAATACGATTAGGTTTTGAGCAGGGGATGGCAAAACAGGGTTTTCAGACAAAATGTGTTTTTACTTCAGAAATAAAAAAATATGCTATAAAGGCATACCAAAATCATTTCGGCAATGAAAAGATATATGGGGATATTACACAGATTAAGACAGAAGATATTCCTGATTTTGATGTGTTATTAGCAGGATTTCCGTGTCAGCCATTTAGTTCTGCGGGGAAAGGGCTTGGGTTTTCAGATACAAGAGGGACTTTGTTTTTTGAAATAGAACGTATTCTAAAAGATAGGTTAGATTCAAAAAATCCAGTTAAGGCATTTTTGCTAGAGAATGTTGAGGGATTAGTAAATCATGATAATGGAAATACCTTAACAGTAATAATTAATAAGCTTGAGGGTTTGGGATATGAAGTATCATGTAATGTTCTTGATTCACAAAATTTTGGCCTAGCACAAAGTAGAAAAAGGGTATATATTGTTGGAACTTTGAGTAGAAAAATAGATTTGGAACATTTTGAGATTACTACTGCTAATTTTAGAGATATAATGGAAAAGGGCTTGCCGACAGTAAAGAGCAAATTTACTAAGTGCCTATTTGCTAATTATAATCCTGAAGAAGTAATAGGTAAGTCAATTAAGGATAAAAGGGGTGGAAAAGATAATATTCATTCTTGGGATATTGACTTAAAAGGAAAAACATCAAAGGATCAAAGGGAATTGTTAGATATTTTGTTAAAAGAACGACGGAAGAAAAAATGGGCAGAGGAAATAGGAATAAAGTGGATGGATGGTATGCCATTAACGATAGAACAAATCCGTACTTTCTATGATAGCTCAGATTTACAAGCAATGTTGGATGATTTGGTGCATAAGGGTTACTTGACTTTTGAACATCCTAAGGCATTAGTGGATGGTCAGCGTAAACCAGATAAGACAAAACCTAAGGGATATAATATTGTAGCAGGGAAATTATCATTTGAGTTTTCAAAGATTCTTGACCCAGATGCTCTTGTACCTACTTTGGTAGCAATGGATGTTTCCAAATTGGGTGTAGTGGATGGTAATGGCATTAGACGTTTGACGATAAAGGAAGGACAAAAATTATGCGGATATGATCCGGACACTTATGATTTAAGTATTATTAAAGAAAGTGAAGCATTTGATTTGTTGGGAAATACGGTGTGTGTACCGGTGATTGCAGCTATATCTGAAAAAATTGCGGCTGTGCTAAAGGAATAATACGCCCTTTAGCACAGTTGAATTTTTTTAATGAAAATAAAAATATTATGTGATAAAATAAAAGAAAATTGACGATTGGTGGTGATTTGGTGAGATACATAACAGCTCCGGAAATTATTGATATGCTCAAAGTACAGAAAATAGATGAAGCGGTGGGGCAGATAAAAATGTCATTAAATGGAACAGATGTAGTTATACGGCAAAATGATATTATTGGAAATGCGTTACAAGAATGGTTGGGGCAGTTTTTGAAAGAGAATGATATTTATTTTAGAACTGCTAAAGGGCAGACATTTCCTGACTTTTATTTGTCTGAATCGGATGAGTATAATTTGTGTGAGATGAAAACATATTATGCAACTCGCAATGCGGCATTTGATGTTGCAAATTATTTTGGATATGTAGATTCGGTCAGGGAAAAGCCTTGGCGTTTAGATAGTGATTATTTGATTTTCGCTTATATCAGTGATGATGAGGGGAATATTTCCATACAGGATATGTGGTGTAAAAAAGTTTGGGAAATAACAGGGCCGGCACAGGATTTTGCGTTGAAGTGCCAACGTAAAAAGGGACAGATTTATAATATTCGCCCGGCAAATTGGAAAGAGAATAACAGAGGAAAGTTAAAGCCATTTACTTGCAAAGAAGAATTTATTGCTGCTTTATATAAGACACATTTGAGTGACACAAATCAGACAAAGGTATCAAAGGCATGGCTGGATGATGTAATAGTGGAGTATGAGAAATATTCCGGGGAGAATATGATTGACCGAATAATGCAGTATGTGAAAGGAATGAAATGACATGGAGAAACCAGAAAAAATACCCTTTGAAGAATTTATGAATACTATGATTTCTTTTTATGTTGATGATTCTTTTGAGGACAAGATGGAATTAGAACAAAAGCAACGTATAAAAGAAACCAGAAAATTGTATAAACAGATTGAGGCAATTGGTACATATGACGGATTAGAGGAGTATATCCGTAATGATAAGGAATCCTTGCATAACTTGACCAACTTGTTAGGTGTATCTGAAGAAAACTTCAAAAGAGTTGTTTCCATGATAAGGCGTAATCATGGAGATAATTTTGTTTCAGAGTGGGATATTAAGGAAATTAGGAATCGGATGCTTGCGGATGAATATTACATGAAAGAGATATGTGGTCTGTTATTGGGAAAAAGTGACTACAGTAAAGAAATTCCACGTTTTGTATTGAAGCAGTTGCTGATAGATGGAAAAAAGCTAAAAACTTTTTCTTCTTCAAAGGTTTTGCCTGAAATGATAAAGAATTCTTTTAAGGGAACTTACAGTACAAGGGTAGGACGGGAAATAGAGGATTTAGTGGAAGATGTAATTAGGGACGTTGTTGGGGAACATTATGTTTGCAGGAGAAAGGTCTTTGACCGGAATATTGATTTTGTGATTCCAGATATTGAGAACCCAAAGGTATTGATAGAGGTATCCTATATGGTTACAACGGGTAGCGGTCAATCTACTAAACGGGAAACCATGATTAGCGTGGCAAAGGAAATTAACAACCGGAATATGCATGATGCTGATAAAATTATCTTTGTAAATGTCATTGACGGTGCGGGATGGCTTGCAAGACAGAAAGATTTGAAAAGAATATATAACGCATCTGATTATGTAATTAACATGGGAAAACTAGAGGAATTAAAGAGAATTCTATTGTATTATTATAAAGCAGATTGACAAGAGACAAGAAGTAGAGATATATGCATTTAAGAGTATTGAGGGGAATACATGGTTAATTGTAAAGTGTTGATGTGAAATGCCAAGAGATAAGGTTACTATTTCAAAAAACATGAGCCGTATCCGCAGTAAAGATACTTCAATAGAGGTTAAGCTGCGAAAAGAATTGTGGCGTAAGGGGTATCGTTATCGAAAAAATTATAAAAAGTTACCCGGAAGCCCGGATATTGCTATTACAAAATATAAAATAGCTATATTTTGCGATAGTGAGTTTTTTCATGGGAAAGACTGGGAAGTTTTGAAGGCAAGGTTAGAAAAGGGAAGCAATCCGGATTATTGGATTAAAAAAATTGAAAGAAACCGAGATCGAGATATGGAGAATGATAAGAGGCTATTGTTTTTAGGATGGACGGTAATTCACTTTTGGGGGAAGGACATATTGCAGAATACGGAAGAATGTATTCGGGTCATAGAGGAGACTATTTGGGATGAGTGTATGAGTTTATATGAGGAGGATGAGGACATGTATGTTAAGTTTAATTTTTAAGTGCGGTTCAAGTAGTGGCATGATTTGTATTGTATGAAAAAATGAAAGTGAGGAAGAAGATGCAAAATTATAAAAATTTGGGCGGTAATTCTAGTGTGGTTGCTTATTCAATTGGAAACGATTATGTGGAGGTTCAATTTGCAACAGGCAAAATTTATAGATATTCATATGCGAGCGCAGGCGTTGCTAATGTTGAAGAGATGAAAACATTAGCAATACAGGGGGTTGGATTGAACTCATATATAATGCGTTATGTTAGAAATGCTTATGAAAGATAATGAATACTATAGTGTATTGAGGGTTCTATATGTCAGGAGGAAATATGTATAATATACAGATTGATAATTGTAATAATATTAAAGAGGGCATAATTCAGATTGCACCTAATAAATTGAATATAAAGTATGGAATTAATGGTACAGGAAAGACGACAATAGCTAAAGCTATTCAATATTCTGTTGAAAATGATAAGTTACAATCATTACAATCATATTATTCTGATAAACCTGCGAAAATTTCTTTAAATCCACAATTTCAAGCGGTTTTGGTATTTAATGAGGACTTTGTTAATCAAATAGTATTTGTTGAGGATGAGGTGATAGAAAAATCATTTGAAGTATTTTTGAAAACGCCTGATTATGACAAAAAGAAAGAGAAATTAGACTCGCATCTTAAAACTTTGAGAGAGGTTCTGATAGAGGACGCAGAAATTAAATCCCTCAAAGAAAAACTGATTGCTATTAATGGTAAATTTAAAAGAACGTCAACAGGGAAATTAAGTAATACTGGAGCTTTAAAAAGCATGTTGTCAAAGCAAAATTTATATAACATTCCAAGTGAATTGGAATCATACCGTCCCTTTTTTGATAATGGAGATAATAATATCGCTTGGATAGATTGGGTTAATAAAGGAGATGTATTTGATACGGCCGATTGTTGTCCATATTGTGCAGAAGGATTAAATATTACAAAACACAAGAAACAAAAAGAGGTATTTAAAAGCACATATAAAAAAGCGGATTCCCAAAACCTGAAAGATGTACTCGAATTGATTCAAGAATTGGAAATATTTATGTCAGAATCAAAATATAAGGAGTTGACAAGCTATATTAAAAAAGATACAGCAGAGGATATTATAAAAGCAATTGTTCAAAAATTGACAACAGAACTTGATTTACTTATTTCAAGATTTGATGCCATAGCTGATTTTGGCAGAAAGAAGATAGCTTTAGCTGATATCTCGAATCTTGACGAACAAATATCTGCTATGGCATTTCCTAAGGAACTTTTTGAAATTTTTGGTGGAGAAAAGACTGCAAATATTTTTGACATGATAAACAATAAAATAACTCAATTAAAAGATGAAGTTGCTGTGCTGAAAAGAGAGATGGGTGATTTAAAAGGATTGTTATTAGGAACAGTAAAAGCGTCTCAAACAGATATTAATGAGTTTTTGAAAACTGCAGGTATAAACTATGAAATTGTAATACAGGTGGAAGATGAGACAAATAGCAGAACAATACTAAAACAATGTTTTACTGAAGAAAAAACAGATGTAAAAAATATTAGGCAACACTTAAGTTGGGGAGAAAAAAATGCGTTTGCTTTAATTTTATTTATGTATTATGCAAAAATGCAGGATGCAGATTTGATTATTCTCGATGATCCTATATCTTCATTTGACAGTAATAAGAAGTATGCAATTTTACATAGAATGTTTAAAAACATGGGAAAACAGGAGGTTTCATTATTAAATAGAACTGTTTTGTTCTTGACGCATGATTTTGAACCAGTAACCGATTTTATTGTTGTTGGTAAATTATCAGAAGAACATGCAGTATCAACATTTGTATGGAATGAAGATGGGAAACTAAAGGAACGGATGATAGATCCTGATAATGATGTATGTATAATTATTAAAGAATGTGAGGC
>DLOP01000091.1 GCA_002478505.1 Lachnospiraceae bacterium UBA7481 | reverse complement strand
GAAACAGTGCCGCTGCGGTATCTGCGCCAGACTAAAACCTTTAGCAATCATGTTTTCTGAATATTATTTTTATTTAACAGCTTTTTTAGATGATGAGAGTGTTAAGGCTCATTTTAATGTTTTGAATGATTCGTTTCCAACAATATATCGAATTGATAGAATTCAATATTTAAAAATATTTGATGAGCATTATGTGATTCCATATTCTGACAGGTTTGAGGAAGGGGAGTTTAGGAAAAGAATACAGTTTATGTATGGCGGAAAGTTGCGGAAAATTAGATTTATTTACTCGGGTTATTCCTTGGAAGCTGTGCTGGATAGATTGCCCACTGCAAATATTGAAAAGAAACAACAAAGCGAGGACGGAAAGAGATACCTATATACAATATCGGCAGAAGTCTTTGGCGATGGAATTGATATGTGGATAAGAAGTCAAGGTGATCAGGTTCAACTTATTTAAGGAGGAGAAGGCAATGTTTAATAACAGTTTAAAAAAAGAAGCATTAATAATTCATGAAAGGACTTTGACAAGATATAACAAATCATATGAACAAATGGGGAAAGCTTGTGAGCAGTTATATGCTATAAGAGAAAATTCGGTTGACTTAATTAAATTGGTTCAGCGTGTTATTAATAGCATTGCTAATACTCCCAAAGAATTTGATACCGAAATGGGAAAAATCGAAGAAGAATTAACAAAGTTTAAAGAAACGGAAGAATATGCAAGAGAGGCATATGAGGCATCTGTGAAAGCAGGGGTCAATATTGCCGGAGGTGCAGCGGCTGGATTAGGTGTGGCATCTATGGCGCCTACTGTATTGATGAGTATTGCAACCACGTTTGGAACAGCATCAACAGGGACTGCAATTAGCGCGTTATCAGGAGCAGCGGCTCAAAAGGCTGCAGTTGCATGGATTGGAAGAACTTTTGCAGGATTTGCCGTAAAGGGTGGTGCCGGAATGGCTGCCGGAGAAGCCTTCCTTGCTTTGGCTGGACCAATAGGTTGGGGTATTACAGCAGCATCAACGGGAATATCTTTGATTGCACTTTCAAATAAAAATAAGAAACTTGCTGATGATGCAGTAAAAGCGGCAAAGAAAATTGCTGAAATTAGAGAAGTGCTTGATGAAACTACAGAAAAAGTAAAAGCATTAAGGGTAAAGACAGAAACAATTTATAATGATATGAATCAACAGAGAGATAAAATCATAGCATACATGAATATGGATTATCTTTCACTTGAGGATGAAGAAAAGTACTTTCTTGGTTCTTTAGTTAATAATACATTGAGTTTATCGGCTTTGTTAAATGAAACAATAGGATAGAGGTGGGACTATGGCAGAAGAATTAAATAGAATAATAAAGAGTTCGCAAGAACAGGCAGTGGCTTCTTGGATTACATATTTAAATCAAGAAAGACTTGATGCATTAGTTGAAAATTTAAATCAACAAGATATAAATCTTGAAGGGGCTTTGAGGGAGTTGGGTGAATTAAAACAGTTCTTAGGAGACCCATCACATATCCTCGGAAGTGAGATTACAAAGCATGGTGAAATTGCTGAACATATGCAGGTTAATATTGAAAATGCCAGGCGTGCAATACAGGGGATAAATAGAAACCATACTTTCGAAGGAGTTGGAAGAACGGCCCCCGAAGATTATATTAGAAATGGTCAACAAGTACAATCAAAGTTCTACAATGGGTTAAAGCAGACTTTTTTTAATCATCATGGTTTGGCTGAACATTTAGAAACTTATCCGGATTTTGTCAGAAACGGCGGAGTCTATGATATTCCTAAAGACCAGTATGAGAAAATGGTTGAGCTTTTAGATAAATATAAGAATAATCCTTCACAACTAAGTGGGGCAGATTACAAGTTGGCAAAGAAAATAGATGAATTTTTAAAAAGTAAAGGTTTAGAACTTGGCAAGGATATAAACTCTGCGGTTGTGGATTATAGTGAAGTTCAGCAAGGGGCAGCTAACAATACTGTAAAAAATGAAGAAGATAATATTAATAAGGAAGATGAAAAGCAGCGAAAGAACGCCTATGATAAGTCAAAACCTACATTAAAGGAAGGAGTCAAAGCAGCAGGGATAAGTGCAGCAATAGAGGGTGGCGTTACTTTATGTATGGCAGTTGCCCAAAAAAGAAAAGAGAAAAAGTTTTGCGAATTTACAGCAGACGATTGGAAAGAGATCGGATTGGATACAGGTAAAGGCACTGTAAAAGGTGGAATAAGAGGAGGTTCTATTTATATTCTTACTAATTTTACGGCAACGCCTGCAAATGTGGCATCTGCATATGTTACAGCAGCTTTTGGGATTGCGGCACAAGTCGAGGCACTTGAGCAGGGAAGGGTTTCAGAAGAGGATTTTGTGATTAACTGTGAAACTGTATGTTTGGATGCTGCTGTTAGTGCTATTGCTTCTATAGCTGGAGAGGTTCTTATTCCTATACCTGTATTGGGGGCTGTTATTGGCAATGTGGCGGGTGAGTTTATGTATGAGCTGTGCAAGAAAGCGGGAGCAAAGAAATCGCAACAGGTTATTGCCGGATATAATCAAGGAATGGCTCAACTTAATCAACAATTGGATATACAGTATTTGCAGGTTGTATTAGAAGTTCAAAAAGCATTACAAAAATATACGGATCTTGAAAAATTTGCTTTTAGTGAAGATATTAATATTGCATTTAAGGGTTCGATTGATTTGGCAGTAGAAGTCGGAGTGGATGGAAATAAAATATTAAAATCGAAAGAACAAATAGATAATTATTTTTTAGTATAAGGAGGGTTTATCATGGAAAAAGAATTAGATGAAGAACTTAAGAGGCTTGAATTTATCAAGATGAATGAAAAGGCTGAAAATGCGGTAGCAGTTGCTGTCGCGGCCACTGCAGCTACTGGCGCTATTCCAATTCCGTTTGCTGATGCACCGTTACTGATTGCTGAACAGGTAGCACTTATGGCAAAAATTTGTAAAATATATGGTTTTAATGTCGCTGATTATGCGTTACGCATGCTTGCTGCGACAGTGTTAGGTGCAGGAGGGGCGGCCATTGTTGGAAAAACAATTGCAACAAATTTAATAAAACTTGTTCCTGTGACCGGATCAATTGCAGGTGGAGTTATTTCGGCGGGGACGGCAGGTCTTGTTACGTTAGCAATGGGCAAGGCCTTTATTGAAGTGTGTAAAATGGTTAAACTTGGCAAATTGAGTGAGTCAGACATTACATCTTCAAAAGGAAAATTACTCATGAAAAAACATTTCAAAGACCAGCTTAAAAAAAATAAAAAGTAAATGCTGGAAATAGAAACGGAAGAACAGAGAATATAGTGAGGTATAAAATGGAAAAATCAGCAAATAAAAAGCCGATTAAAATCGGTTTAATAACCATTATAACTAGTATGTTTACAATGCTTATTGTAATTGCAGCAATATTTGTTGGTCTTTATACATACAGAAATAAAACAAAAGAAACCAAAGATTATAAAACTATAAATAAAGAATATGAAGTGAATAAGAATTATATGTATAATATAATTCCAGATTTTACTTACGAATGTTATGGTTCTCCACATTTATATTTAAATGTAATATATAATGATTATTATAGTATAGATATATATGGTTTTGGATATACAGAAGATGGAAGACCATTAAAAGATCTAGAAATAAATGCTCATCTTGAACTAGATGAAGAAAATATTTATTCTGATGATAATTATTATATTATGATTAAAGATGACTATTTAATGATGGCTGATCTTAGAGAAGATGTGGAGCTTTGTTTTCAAGGAGATTTCTTCTTGATATGGGACATTATAGAGCTTGAATATGATGAGGTTCTTGATTTCTTCAGAGATACTAATAATATTGGGAAAATGTTTAAATGTAATTTGATTTATCATGATTATAAATCTAATGAATACGGAGATTTTTATCGACTACAATTTCCAGATGAACTTGGATATGTATTAACAATCGGATTCACACTATCAAATTATAATCAAAGATTCTTTGATGGTGATATAGTAACAATTATTGGAATATACACTCCATACTATAACAACTATGTTGATATAATGGTGGAAGGACGATATATAGAATTCTATAATAGATAGGGAATACTATAACATAATATGATGCACAATATGGGCAAAACCGCGGTTTTTTAGACACTATGTACTGGATGAAAAGGAATCATGTAATTTAGGTTCTGGTGGGCGACCGCGCAGGTTGAGTCCTGTCACCCGCACTATTTATAGTAAAATCAAGGCTGTGGAGCGTTTTGCCCGAAAGGGGAAGACGCTCTTTTGCGTAGTTTCTGAATAAAGGCTCTTGCTAAATTCTGAAATTGGTGTTATGATGCTATCAAGCAAGAGAGTTAATTTTATAATTCTTATCTGAAAAGTTCTAGATGATCTAAAAGTTCTTGCTTAAAAATCCATTTAAATTATTGATACTGAAAGTATAAGCAGGAACAATAAGAAAGATGATCAACTATTCTATATGCTTCCTGCGGTGCAAAAGGGAGGAATGCATATGGAAGATAAGAAAGTTAAGAAAGAATCCAAAGATAGGGCGCAAAAAAATTTAGAAGCGTTTCAGGATGTGGCGGCGGATATCATCAACGCGCTGTATTATGATGGAAAAGAGGTCGTGGCAGGGGATAACCTGATTCCGGCTGCTACAGAGACGCTGTATGTTTCTGCGGAAGGTGTGTTGAAAAGCCAGCTGGAGGATGTCTCAAAGTTGGAGATAGAAAGTCAACGGGTCAAGGCTCAGTATTATATCGCTAATCAGACTGATTGTGATCGCAAGATGATCCTGCGGAAAGCAGGCTATGTCGGTGCCGCGTATCGGGAGCAGTACGATGGAAAGATGAAAGACGCGTATTATCCGGTCAATGAATTTGTGCTGTACTGGGGGAAGGAGCGTTGGACGGCGCCCAACAGCCTGAAAGATTTCCTGCTGAAAAAAGAAGCAGATCCGGAACGGGTAGCATCTATTGATGAGATGGGGATTCATGTATATGAAATGAGGCATCTGCCGAAGAAAGTACGGGAACGGTTTCATAGCGATATGCGTATCGTAGTGGATTATCTGGCGGAGGGAGACAGTTACTGCTCTGACAGGGAGATCGTACATACGGAGGCGCTGGTCAGGATGATCATGGCATTGGGCGGAGATCAGGACGTTGATAATGTAGAAAAGATTTTAAATGATATCCATGTTGGAAGGGAGGAAAAAATAAAAGTGTGTGAATTATTTGAACAATATGTAAGAAAAGGAAGACAGGAAGGAAGACAGGAAGGCAGGCAGGAGGGCATGCGTTTCCTGATTTTGGATAATCTCGAAGAAGGGAAAACGGAAGAGATTATCATTAAAAAATTGATGAGAGGATACTCTTTGGAACAGGATGAAGCAAAACATTATTATGACCAGTGTATTATGGGAATGCCACTTTCCCTTTTTTGAGTTACCGGAGGAACGAGCAGATGGTATTAAATACAGAAAGATTAACGCTTCGCAGATGGAAAGAAGAGGATGCAGAAAGCTTATATGAATATGCAAAAGATCCGGAGGTTGGACCAATCGCTGGATGGCCTCCTCATAATAATAGAGAGGAAAGCTTAGATGTTATAAAAAATGTTTTGAATGGCGCTGAGTGCTATGCAATATGTGAAAAGGGCAGCGATAAGGCAATTGGCGCAGTGGAACTTAAATTAAATGGTCATACGGATATGACGGATCGGGACGATGAGTGTGAACTTGGATACTGGCTGGGAAAACCATTTTGGGGAAGGGGCTATATGCCGGAAGCGGTAAGGGAACTGATCAGACGTGGATTTGAAGATCTTGGAATGACAACCATCTGGTGTGGTTATTATGACGGAAACCAGAAGTCAAAGAGAGTACAGGAAAAGGTTGGCTTTGTATTTCATCATACCTGCAGCGAAGTTCCGGTTCCATTGATGAATGAAATAAGAGTGGGTCATACGAATTATATGACCAGAGAGCAGTGGACAAAATTATAAATTCCAATTGAGAAAATTGATAGAAAGGAGTTAAGCGCGATGGTATTATTGGTAGTAGATATTCAAAAGGGAATCACGGATGAAAGACTTTATGATTTCGATAGATTTATCAAAAATACAGTCAGGATCATAGAGACTGCCAGAAAAAGCAATGTGGAAGTTATTTATATTCAGCATGACGATGGACCCGGCACCGGATTCTCTATAGGGGATGATGAATTTGAAATTGCGGATCAGGTGAAGCCGGCACAAGGCGAAAAGAGGTATATCAAAGAAACCAACAGTTGTTTTGGAAACAAAGAACTTGCCGGTTATTTGGAAGAAAAGAAGGAAGATACCTTAATGATCGTTGGTCTGCAGACCAATTTCTGTATTGACGCAACGGTCAAGTCCGCGTTTGACAGAGGCTATAAGGTCATCATACCAGAGGGAACCAACTCAACTTTCGACAATGACTACATGGATAAGGAAACCACATATAAGTATTATAACGAAATGATGTGGCCAAAACGATTTGCTGATTGTATTTCCGTGGAGGAAGCGGTTGCGCAGATTCTCAAGCAAGGAAGCTAGATGTTGTCAAGAAAAATTTACTATGCTAAAATATTAGCAAAAGTTCATTGAGGGAAGAATCATTATGAAAGAGAAAATCCCCTCTTTCCTGCATTTGGGGAATTGTTCAGGGAGTACGCTGCTGGAAAAGTGCCTGTGGGGTGAAAAGTTAAAGGTATATAGCCAGAAATTTTCTCATATTTTTATAGACATTGTTTAGAAAAGAGGAGGATGGAAATGAAAAAGGTAATAGCGGTTATTGCTTTTGTGGCGATTGCGATGGTGTCAGGCAGCATTGTTTCTGTTTATGCAATGGATAAAAGTTCAGTGGAAATCAAGGGCGCGGAGCAGGTGGAGATTGCGGACGCGGTACAAGCCGGAAATGAGAAGACGGTGCAGACAGATGAGATAATGATTTCCTGCGGGGTAGCGGGCTGCCCGAAGAACGGGGAATGCAGCAATGGTTATTGTGGAACTGACAGCTGCCCACAGAATGGGGAATGCAGCAATGGTTATTGTGGAACTGACAGCTGCCCACAGAATGGGGAGTGCAGCAATGGCTATTGTGGAATTGACGACTGCCCACAGAACGGAGAGTGCATCAACGGCAATTGTGGAATAGACGGATGTACGCAGACAGGAGAGCACAGTCACGGTATTTGCAGTATAGCAGGGTGTACGGAAACAGGAGTGCATATGCACAATGGGGAATACTGTTATCCGCATAGTGAGGACGATGGTCACGCATACCATAATTGTGGAGTAGCAGGCTGTACAGAGGCGGAGAACCATACGCACAATTCCTGCGGAGTAGCGGGCTGCCCGCAGACCGGAGAGCACAGGCATGGAGGGAACAGCGGGGGTCATCATCAATCTGGTCATGGAGGCGGTCATCATTAAGGGGCAATTGTATTATTGAGACCGAGACGGTAGAAATTTTGAAAACCTTGTAAACACCCTTTTAATTTTGTTCCGTTGTGCTATAATATTAGGGAAACGCTAAGGAAGCGCTGATGTAATCACCGCTTCCTTAGAAGATTTTGGACAGAGGTGTTTGAAGGAACCATGCAGCCAATAGGAATTGTCACAGACAGTCATAGCGGGATTACACAGAAGATTGCGAGGACATTGGGAGTGAAGGTGCTTCCCATGCCTTTTTATGTTGGCGATGAATGTTGTTATGAAGGGATGGATGATACGGATAAGACTTCCGGTGTCGGAAGCATGGGACAGGAAAATGCATCTGATGAGCGGATACCAACGATGTCAAGGCAGGAGTTTTTTGGGAAGATGGCTGCCGGCATGGAGATCAGTACCTCGCAGCCCTCACCTGCAAGCGTAATGGAACTTTGGGATGAGGCGTTAAAAGAGTATGAGCAGATCGTATATATCCCCATCAGCAGCGGACTCAGTGGTTCCTGCAGTACAGCTATGATGATGGCACAGGAGGATAATTATCAGGGCAGAGTCCATGTGGTTGACAATGGCCGGGTATCCGTTCTTTTATACCGTTCGGTCTTAGATGCCCTTGAATTGGTGCAGAAGGGATACAGCGCGGAAGAGATCAAGAATAAGCTGGAAGAATTTAGGGCAAAGATGTCCATCTATATTGCGGTGGAGGATCTGACGTATCTGAAAAAGGGCGGCAGGATCAGTTCCGCGGCAGCATCCTTGGGGACGATCCTCAATATTAAACCGGTTTTAAAATTTGACGTGGGGACGCTGGATGTTTATAAAAAATGCCGGGGAATGAAGAAAGCAAGGATAGAGATGCTGCTTGCAATAAAAAATGAAATGGAAATTACCTTTAAGGAGTTTCATGACAGAGATGATATCTATCTTGTAGCGGCATCCAGTGCAGACAGGGAAACGACGGACTCTTGGCTGGCTGAGATCAGGGAGTTCTTTCCGGGGAAGGAAGTTTTATATGGCGATCTGCCGCTGGGGCTTTGCTGCCATATTGGCCCGGGAGGACTGGGGATCGGATGCTCTTGTAAGATAATATAGGAAAGATTGATTTTGTTATTATATTATTATAGATACATGTGCTAGGGAGGAATAAAAGGATGGGTGAAAAGGCAGTAACAGAAAAGAAAGTCGGTTCAGGCGAAGCAGTCGGGATGGCGGTCAAGGTCGTATTGATTGTGATAGGCGTTTTATTAAAGCTGTATGGGGATGATCCATGGGCGAACAATATCTTTCTGCAGGCAGTTTTTTTGGTGTTTGGCTTTGTCCTGCTGATCAAGGGAGCGGACTGGTTTGTGGATGGCGCAAGTAAGATCGCGGATAAATTGGGAATTCCGCAGCTGATCATCGGACTGACGATCGTAGCGTTCGGGACAAGCGCGCCGGAGGCAGCGGTCAGTATTACGGCGGCATTAAGCGGTGACAGCATTGACATTGCCATTGGTAATGTTTTGGGAAGTAATATTATGAATATCTTACTGATTCTGGGTATTTCAGCGATCATCTGTCCCCTTGCCGTACAGAAATCAACTAGAAACCTTGAGATTCCTTTCGTTATCGTGATTACAGCATTTGTTCTGGTCATGGGATATTTTGATGGGGCGTTGGGCAGAATTGACGGTATCATCATGCTGGGACTGATGGCATGCTTTTTGATCTATCTTCTGAATTTGGCGAAGAAAGGTCAGGGAGGCGCCGATGATGTGGAAGGCGCGGATGAAAATGATAAGATGTGGAAGCTGATTCTGTGGGTATTGTTGGGAGGAACCGCTATTGTACTTGGTTCTGATGTGACGGTATCCGCTGCAAGTTATGTGGCTACGAGCTTTGGCATGACAGAAAAGCTGATTGGATTAACGATTGTAGCATTTGGCACATCTCTGCCGGAGCTGATCACTTCTACGATGGCAGCTGCAAAGAAGAAAGCGGATATTGCCATTGGCAATATTGTTGGAAGTAATATATTTAATATTCTGTTTGTTCTGGCAGCCGCTGCAACGATTACGCCGCTGCCTTATAGGAATGAAACGACGAATTTCCTGATCGATAATATTGTGGCATTAGCAACGGCGCTCCTGTTGTGGATCGGGGTTCTGAATAAAGACCAGAAGCTGAAACGGGGATTTGGTGTTTTAATGCTTGTGGCGTATATTGCGTATTTTGTATATCTTCTGATGATGTCATAAGATAAATACACAAATCATTATTTTATATCTGCATCATAATATTATATAGGGAGGCACAGATAAGATAGGAGCTTCTTAAAATTAAATGTATATATAAATAGACCCCATATACCGGAGGATCCGGCATATGGGGTTTTTCTTGATCATAGGTTTCAGATAATTCTAAATTACATCGTGCCTTTTTCAAGAGCAAGTGTTCTGGTTGTAAGATCACATACCTCGGCAGGACCGTAATACTGGATGGCGCCGGGATAGGTGAATGCTGTTTCAACAGCCCATGCATCTCTGTGTGCCGCAAAATATTTGAACGGCGCGCCGTCAAGTTCCACTAAGGCTTTGCGGATAACCGGTTTGTCTTCCCCGTTTCTTCTTTCCATGTTCATCATCTTGGTGATAGGCATGCCGCCTGCGATCCATTCGTCGGCAGGTTTGGAAAGGTTAGATACCTTGGAAAGATATCCTGTGTAACCGTAAGAGATCAGCATGAATGCATTGTAACCAAGGGAGTAGCAGTAGTCTGCGTCAAAGTTGGAAGGGAATGCGCATCTTCCTTCATAACCGAAGAAATGATGAAGCGCACTGAATTTACCTTTGTATGTGCCGGCTTCTTTTCTCTTGGCAAGCTCATCTTTTACAAGCGCTGAGAATAACTTCTCTGACTCGATCAGGGATACCTGAACGTTGCCGTGAGGATCTCTTTCAAGGAAGAGCTGCTGCTGAATGCCTGTAGGAAGGATATCAAATACAGCAAATGATTCTGCAGTAAGACCGTTCTTGATAAATTCATATTTCTCATTCCAGCCGGGAAGCGCATTGAAGGTATCTGTCTTGCTTCCGGCAAGAAGCTCATTGATCTCTGCAATCAGCACTGAGAATTCAGGAACGAATTCCACGATACCTTCCGGGATAATGGCAACGCCGAAATTGTCGCCGTTAGCTGCTCTCTTCTCTACGGAATCAGCAATATAGCTGGCGATAGAGGAAAGGGACATCTTCTTGGCTGCAACTTCCTCTCCGATCAGGCAGATGCTGGGCTGTGTCTCAAGCGCACATTCCAAAGCCACATGGGAAGCGGAACGTCCCATAACCTTTATAAAGTGCCAGTATTTTTTGGCGGAGTTGGCGTCTCTTTCGATGTTGCCAATCAATTCGGAATAGGTTTTTGTGGCGGTATCGAAGCCGAAAGAAGCTTCAATATCTTCGTTCTTTAAATCGCCGTCGATCGTCTTAGGACAACCGATTACCTGAACGCCTGTATTGTGGGCTGCCATGTATTCAGCCAAAACAGCGGCGTTTGTATTAGAATCATCGCCGCCGATGATAACGATGGCGGTAAGACCATGCTTTTTAGCCATTTCCTCTACAACTGCGAACTGGGCTTCTGTTTCGAGTTTCGTTCTGCCGGAAAGAGATGCCACCTCCGCCAAAAAATACTGGCACTTTGTAAAAGTTATGGGACGTTCCGCTTCCCATGTGGCTTT
>DLOP01000159.1:683-19474 GCA_002478505.1 Lachnospiraceae bacterium UBA7481 | reverse complement strand
GATTTTAACCCGGATTATTCAGTTCGGTAAAAGCACATGTGTATAAAGTATTATAATATGCTCGCTGTATCTTTGAGAATTGCGAGAGACAGGCAAGACATAATACAACATTCTGTTAATTGGATTTTATATGGGAGTGGAAATGATGAATGTAAGAAAGTGTGAATTAAAAGACGTAGAAATGTTGGCAATATTAAATAAACAATTAATAGACGATGAGAAAAGCGATAATCCTATGAATGTTAAAGAACTTGAAGAAAGGATGAAGGTTTTTTTGGCAACTGATTATCAGGCATATTTTTTCGAGGTTGATGATAATATTGTTGGATATGCACTTGTTAAAACAACCTGTACCCCTTTATATCTTCGACAATTTTTAATTGACAGAAAATATCGTAAACAACATTATGGAACAGAGGCTTTTCGTTCTTTAATGGAACTCCTTTGTGTGGATAATATTGATATAGAGGTTTTATCATGGAATGAAGTAGGAAAACGCTTTTGGGAAAGCTGTGGTTTTAGTGAGATTAGCAGATACATGAGGTATAAAGGTTGAATTTGAATGAAATTATACAATTATCGAAAGGAAATATTATGAAAAAGATAGCAGTTTACTTTCCAGGCGTAGGATACCATTGTGACAAAGCCCTTCTATACTACAGTAGGGCGGTCGCCTGTGAAGCGGGATATACCAATGATCGAAAGGTGAACTACACATATAAAGCCGGAAATATCCGTGGCGATGATAAGAAAATGAGAGAGACATATGATACGCTGTTTTTGGAGGCGGAAGCGGAACTTGCAGACATCGTTTGGGCTGAATATGACGATATTCTTTTTGTGTCAAAAAGTATTGGTACGGTCATTGCAACATCATATGCTGCGAAATATGGAATAAAAGGTGCAAGACACATCTTGTATACGCCTGTGGCGCAGACCTATCTTTGTGCGCCGGGTCATGCAATTGGGTTTATTGGGACGGCGGATCCATGGAGCGATACGGATGAGATCATCCGGCTTTCCGATGAAAATCACATCCCGCTGACGGTCTATGATGGCTGTGATCACTCCCTTGAATGCAATGATACCTTGAGTAATCTTGAAACCCTAAAGGATATCATGCGCAGGACAAGGGATTTTTGTAAGGAGGTATGATGATGAACGGTGAGATGCATCAAATCTGTATGCTGGTCAATGCAGCGAGAAATTCAATAACAACAAAGAAAGAGTTTACATATCTGTGCGATGAATATGTCAATTCTGTAAAATTCTGTTTTCTTCCTCATAAAACACTTTTCCGGGAAAAACCCGTTGAAGCGGGTGATCCTCAGGAATGGTTCAGATATTGTATGGAAAAAGGAGTTTATGATATCAAATTCCTTACTCCTTTACAAGCTCCGAATAGGGCGCTGTTAGGATTTTCTAATGTAAATCGCTCATGTATTCTTACTTTTTATAAGAATCATCTGGTCACATATTGGATTGCAACGTGGGAATTTGACAAGGACCAGAAGAAATGGAATATTGTATATCAAGAATATCAATGGGAGAATCCCCCTTCCACAATGCCGCAATTTGAAAATAATAGTAAGGAATTTATGGATATCCTTTTAAGGATAGGTGAATTTGCAGATCAAATTGAATTTAAAAACTTCGGAGATATTTTTCGTAATGCGCACGACATTTTAAGCGGAAAAAGTGAGATCCCGGATCAATATCCTAATGGCAGACCAATCTATTTACCAGAACTTTCAGAAGAAAATAAGAGAATGTTTTATGCTTCTTCGAAAGCGGATGTGTTTGGCGCGATGGGCTCTTGGAATGACAGCCCGCCCTACTATGCACATGAGAAAGGGCGGGATGATGATTATGAAAACCTATCAAATGAATTGCTGAAACAAATTCGACTGGCTGCGTTGTATGCAATCAATGAAAACTAAGAAATCTGACAAAGGAAATAAATTATGAAGACAGTAACAATATGCGGAAGTATGAAATTTGAGAAAGAAATGCAAAGAATAGCATTCCTGTTAGAAACGAAACATCATTTAAATGTTTTACAATGTGTATATAATGCAGATAATATGGAGATTTCAGAGATAGAGAGAGGCTTTCTCGAAAAGGCACATTTTAGGAAAATTGAACTCTCGGATGCTATTTATGTTGTTGATATACAAGGATACATTGGCGATCAGGTTTCAAAAGAAATAGAGTTTGCCAAAAGTAAGGAAAAAGAAATAATTCTTCATTCAGAGTATGGTATTGCATCTGGAGGTCTAAATGTCTGAAAACACTAGTCAAAAACAAGAAAAAAGGATAAAGGCAATTGGTTTTGATGTGGGACATACACTTATTAAATATAATAATCCACTAAACTGGCAGGGACTTTATCGTGCAGGGTTGGAGCACGCTGCCGCTGCCGCCAATATTACTTTGTCAGAGGATATGATTTCTGCAGCAACAGATGTCCTTCTAAAGTATAATACTAGAGTGAATTATCGGGAATGGGAAACAACATCTGATTAT
Organism: Lachnospiraceae bacterium UBA7481; assembly: GCA_002478505.1. Taxonomy (GTDB): domain Bacteria; phylum Bacillota; class Clostridia; order Lachnospirales; family Lachnospiraceae; genus NK4A136. The sequence continues at coordinate 16,948 of DLOP01000159.1, read as the reverse complement.
ATTTTCAATGAAATATTAAAAAAGTGGGGGTTGCATACAGATTTATATACTTTAAAGACCGGATTTTATTCTTTTTTTAAAGCAGATGCTGAACCATATCCGGAAACAATTGACACAATGGAAAAGCTAAAACAGAATGGGATAAAAATAGGAATTTTAACAGATGTTGCATATGGAATGGATAATGAATTTTCTTTAGAGGATATCGCTGTGCTTGCTGATTTCATTGATGTTTCCATTACCTCTGTTGATGTTGGATATAGAAAACCTAACTCTGCCGGATATTTGAAACTGCTTGATTCTCTGAAAGTTACTCCTTATGAAATGCTATTTATTGGAGATGAAGAAAAGGACATAATCGGAGCCAAGAAGCTTGGAATTGTATCTGCCCTTATTAACAGAAGTAAAGAAACAAAGGACTTTGGACAGGATTATACATTGGATTCTTTAAGTGGCATTTTTTCTATTTTGGATTTGTAATTTTGTGGAGGTACATAAAATGAATATAGCAGTTTTTGCATCGCATGGTGGCAGCGATCTACAGGCAATTATAGATGGCTGTAAAAAGGAACAGATTAACGCAACGGTAACAGTTATAATAAGTAATAATATTAATTCCATGGCTTTACAACGTGCTAAAAATGAAAACATTCCTCACTTTCATATGAGTGCGAAAAAATATGGTAGTGAAGAAGCTCTGGCAACAGAACTATTAAATGTTTTAAACCAATATCATGTTGATATGATTTTTTTAGCGGGATATATGAGATTGCTGCATAGTTCGATTCTTGAAAAATACCATAATAGAATTTTTAATATTCATCCTGCACTCCTCCCTAAATATGGTGGGAAAGGGATGTATGGAATGAATGTTCATTCCGCAGTTATTAAAGCCGGAGAAAAAGAAACAGGGGTTACGATACACAGGGTAAATGCAGAATATGATAGTGGAGAGATTGTAGCACAAACCAAAGTTGCTGTTATGGAAAATGATACGCCAGAAGTATTGGCAGAAAGAGTATTGGAAAGGGAACATGAGTTTTTAGTTGAAGTGATTTCTGATATAGTAGACGGTAAAATACAGCTTGGTTAGACAACTTCCAGTCTATCAGAGATTAGATTGACTCCAAGCTATAAATTTGTTGAGTTTATGCTTGGGATGATAAGCGATACCTAATAGATCAGCGGGGCAATCGCAGAACAAATGTCGCAATAAATGTCGTAGATAATGTCGTAAAAAATCATTATCCTTTTAAGGCGGGATGGCAGAATGTCAGCCAAAATGCTTGCTGCATCTTTAAGAATACCCCCAAATGCCTTATACATCCAAGAAAGTCATAAATCATATGTTTTCTTTTTTGATCATCTTAATAAATTCATTGATAGTTATATTTGGCGTTTTATCCTTATGGATAAAGACCTGTGAATAAATGGGAAAAGCATTTCCATGCCAGTCGAGTTTCCGGAGGATTCCGGCTTTCATTTCTTTTTCGGCAGTGATATCCGGTATAAAAGCGATCCCTAAATTGTCAATTGCAAATTGTTTCAGGATTTCTTTGTGACTTGTCCCAAGAACAATTCTTGGGACAATATGTTTTTCGTATAGGGCATTCAGAAGCATTTTCCGAAAATTACAGTTTTGTCCTGTTAAGAGCAGTGGCATGTTATCCAAATCTTTTTCATTCACGTGTTCTTTGTTTGCAAGTGGATGGTTCGGGCTTACATATAAGCCGAGAGTTTCTTCTTTCTTATATAGCAAGGTCAGTTCCGGTGCATCTATGGATGGATTCAGGGTATAGACGAGATCCAGTTCTCCATTTTTCAGTAGCGATGGAAATGTATCATGTGTGATGAATTGCAGCTGTATTTCAACCTTAGGATATTGCTTCTTGAAGTCTGCCAGCATTTTTGGCAGCTCCTGATAGCATAATGATTCCGATACTCCCACCTTCAGTATTCCGCTTGGCTCCTCTGAAGAAGAGATTTCAAGCAGTATTTCCCTCTCAAGCTGTAGCATTTTCTGGGCGTATTCTATCAGATTTCTTCCTTCCTGGGTGAGTATCAGTGATTTTCCAAGTCTTTCAAAGAGCAGACAGTTCAGTTCATCTTCCAGTTGTTTTATCTGTGTTGTGATCGTTGACTGTGCATAACCAAGCTGATTGGCGGCAGCAGTAAAACTTCCGTTTTCTACGATTGCTATAAAGGTTGAAAGTTGCGTAAGCGTCATTTTATATCCCCCATCAAAAAAAATGAATCTTTATATCTGATTTTTCAATTTTACTGATGATTCGTATAGCGTTATTATACTAGATAAGTAGGGGAGGTGCAAGATGAATACAGATAATAGCAGTATCGAAGCAATAGAACTCAGGAAGTCCTTTAAGGTAAAGAATCGTGAGGGCGGTATATTGGCCGCCAAGAAGTATTCACAGATCGAAGCGGTAAAGGATATCTCTTTTACAATACAAAAAGGGGATATTGTGGGCTTTATAGGATCAAATGGTGCGGGAAAATCCACGACGATAAAGATGCTGACAGGAATCCTGATACCGGATAGCGGCAGCATACGGATCAATGGGCTGGATTACAGGAAAAAACGTCGGGAGATCATGATGAAGATCGGAGTTGTGTTTGGTCAGAGAAGCGTGTTGTGCTGGGATATCCCGGTGATTGAATCCTTCCGCTTATTTAAAGATATGTATTATATTCCAAATGAAATATATAACAAAAATATGGAGATGTTCACGGATATTCTAAATCTGCAGGAGTATATGTATAAACCGCCTAGGCTGCTTAGCTTGGGTCAGAGGATGAAAGCAGATCTGGCTGCGGCACTGATATATAATCCTGAGATATTATTTCTGGATGAACCAACCATAGGAATTGATGTGCTGGCAAAGGACAGGATTCGGGATTTTATCAGTCAGATCAATCGGGAGCGGCATACTACCGTGATCTTAACGACCCATGATGTTTCCGACATCGAAGCGCTGTGCCATAAAATGCTTGTGATTGACAGAGGAAGCCTGTTATATGATGGTTCACTGGAGGCTATGAAAAAGAGCTATGCCATACAGTATGGCAACAGTCAGGGTGAAGAAGAGATCAATCTTGAGCAGATAATCAAGCATATATATGAAGGGAGCTTTTTATGAAAAAATATGTTGACCATGTGAGAATCGGGATGAAGGAATACCTCGTATATCCAAGTGCAGTATGGGCAAAGTTGTTTTCCAAGATCATCTATTTGTATCTGCAATTTTGTATATGGTCAGCCCTGTTTGCCTCAAATAGCATGAAACATCCTGACTTGAACAAAGCAGATACACTCCGGTATATAGTAGTAGCAACCATCGTATCCACTGTCATTGAGTGCAATGTTATAGAAAAAGTCAATGCCCAGATACAGTCAGGAAATATTGCTACGGAGCTTATCCGTCCGATCGGATTCAAACGGATGCTGCTCGCAAGGCATCTGGGGGATACTGTGATCAAGATTCTGTGTTATCTGGTTCCCCTGATCGTACTTGTGAAAGCCAGTGTATCTCTGCCGCTTTTATGTTTTGGACAGATTGGATTGGGAATCCTTTCTGTTTTCCTTGCATATGGTATTCAGTTTCTTTATTCTCTTGTCATTGGGCTTCTTGCCTTCTGGCTGATTGTGACATGGCCGATCAACATGTTTTTCGGTGCGATCTATAAGCTTTTGTCCGGAGCATGGATTCCTGTCACAATGTTTCCGGAAACCCTGAATAGAATCAATATATTTCTTCCGTTTCGTGCAATTTACGCAATACCGGTTTCTATTCTGACAAGCAGCATGAAAGTCATTGAGATCTGGCAATCCATCGGTGTTCAGGTGATGTGGCTGGTCATACTGTACATACTGGTGCAGATCATCTGGCGGGTAGGTAGGAATAAATTGGTTGTTCAAGGAGGCTGATCTATGAAATATATAAGACTATATCTTCGATTTGTGATTGTATATATGAAAGGGAAATTGGAATACCATTTTGCGCTTTTGCTGGAATTGATCGCAAATACAATCCTGATTGGGGTTTATTTTGCAGGGTTCTGGGTGATTTTTTACAATTTTGAAACCATTGCGGGTTGGAACAAATATGAGGTGCTTTTTATGTTTACCACAAGTTGGCTTGCTTATTCATTTAGCTGCTTTTTCTTTTGGAGTCCCATGCGGGATATTGGAGAGCTGGTTCGTACAGGGAAATTTGATCTATATCTGACGAGGCCGGTCAGCCCATTTGTATATCTGATCCTTCAGCAGTTTCAGTATACCTTCCTGCCGCGGCTGTTCTTTTCTGTTGTATTTTGGATATACAGCATGAAACGGTTGCAGATCGACTGGACGGTGGAACGAATCAGCTACTACATCCTCTGTCTTCTTGCGGCATTTGTGATTTTTTCCTCTATCACGGTCATAACCGGAGCGGTCAGCTTTTGGACGATAAAAAGCGAGGAAATAGTGTCATTGTTGACAGATAATAATTACGGTCTTAAAAATTTCTGTGACTACCCAATACAGATCTATGGAAAGGGAATGCGAGAGTTACTTACGTTTGTTGTTCCCTATGCATTTACAGGCTACTATCCTGTAGCAAAGCTGCTAGGGAAAGTCGTTCCATATTCTCATGTCTTTTGCTGGTCGCCGGTGATTGCACTGGTTATGGGATCTATTTCGTATACCATATGGCACAGGGGGCTGAAACGGTATAATAGCACTGGGGCATAGGTGGAAACTAAATTTCTTGATATATCGTATTATGAAAATTTTGAAACAGAAGACGAATGGTAAATTCGGAGTTAATTAGTGTCAATTTTCTGTCTTAATTATGGGAAACGAAATCTGAATTTCAAAACCCTGTCCCCACTCGGAATGGACGTGCAGGGTCACATTTAATTCTTTCGCAGTTTCCTTCGCAAGATACAGCCCCATGCCGGTGGCCTTTTTCCGTCCTTCGCCGGAATCGCCGGTAAATCCCTTCTCGAAGATATAGGGCAGGTCACAGCTTCGGACGCCGATTCCGTTATCCTTGATACTCAATACATAGGCGTCCTCCCTTTGGAGAGCCGAAAAGCACAGCTCCGGGTCCTCACCGCAGTATTTTATGGAATTGCTTATCATCTGTCCAAGGAGGAAGTAAAGCGCTCTCCGATCAGAATAGACCGCATCGGAAGACAGGTTAAGCTGAATCTGAAACTGCTTTTCTTCCAACAGCGGACCGTAATCTTCCAGTAAGTCCTCTATGCAGGCACGGAGGGGGATATGCTCAAACAGGTAATCCTTCCTTGCGCTTTTTAACCGCGCATAGAACAGCATCTGGGAAATGGACTCCTGTATTCGATTACGAATATAATCCAGCTTGAAACTGACTGACGGGGGCAATTCATCCCTGCGGTTGTCCATAAGAAAAGTCAGCAAAGAGAGGGGCGTCTTGGTTTCATGCGCCCAGGATTCCACATATTCCTCATAATCCGCCAATTGTGTTTCCAGCTCTGCATAGGCGAGCTGCTTGTCCCGCAGTGTTTTCCCTAGGAGACGAATGGATTCCCGCTCAGCCGCGCTGACGATTTCCAGCAAAAGTTCCTCATGGTACTCATCCGGGTTGTATAGGAAGGCGTGAAATGCCTGCTCTTTTTTCCGTTCCCTGTGGACGATCAGAAAGCACACCAAAGAAAATAAGAGAACCGTGGCAAGCACGATCACCGCTGTCATGGCGTAAAATGCCTGGACATCAGCGATCCATAAGAGCAGCGCCGCAAAGGCGTCAATGCAAAACAGGAGTAAAAGCCAGGGGATATTTGCCCGTATTATTTTCATGCTATGCTTCATAGCGATTCTCCTTCCGCTACAAGCCGGTAGCCAATCCCGCGAACGGGAACGATCTGCTGACGCATCATCAGATTTGCCATAGTCTTTTTAAGCCGTGTCAGATTAACCTGGATGGCATTTTCATCAATAAATTCCGTGGTCCCCCATATTGCCAGACACAGTTCTTCCTTTGATACAATCTCATTTCCATGTGTCAGAAACACTTCAAGGATTTTTCCCTGATTTTTCGGGAGAATGACAGAGCTGTTGTTGATATAAAGGGTGTAGGTCTGTCTGTCCAAAAGGAAGCCTGCTCCCTCCAGAAGATTTGACCTGCCCTCGTATCGTTTCAGCACATTGAAAATACGGGCCAGAAGCCGTTCTTTTCTGCAAGGCTTCGTCAGGTATTCGTCTGCTCCCAGATCCAGTGCGTGCAGTTCGTCACGGAGCTGGTCACGGGAGGTAAGAACAAGGACAGGAAGAGAACTGGTTTGCTTGATTTCCCGGCAGATCTGGAAGCCGCTGGTCCCAGGCAGGTTCAGATCCAAAAGGATCAGATCGGGAGAAAGCGCCAGAAGCTGCTCCGTTACATCCTCAAACTCAGATATCTCACTTACCTGATATCCTGCCTTACGCAGCATATCAGATAATTCATCCCGCATGAGAATTTCATCTTCTGCAATGGCAATATGTTTCATGGAGCCGTCCCCCTTTCTTTTCCGTAATCTGTAAATCTATTCTTCCCGTTCCGGCACCATCAGTGTCAGAAGGTAATGGTCGCTTGACCGCTTCACAACTGCGACATAAATATATTCTACCACACAAAGTACCAAAATCATAGCAACGGAAATGATCATCATCTCGGACAGGTTGTTTTTGGCGCTGTAGGACAAAATACCTGAAAACAATGCCCTGACGCCAAACAAGCTGCTGAACACCGCCACCACAACGGGGACGCCGAAATACCAGTTGATCTGTTTCCTGGAAGATTGGCAAAGCGTGGTATGGGTTGCCCCCAGATGGATCAATGTCCGATAACGGCGGCTGGATTTCTGTTGTCCGATGAGGAATTGGACGCCAATGACCGTATTTGCAATAATCAGGAAAATGATCGCCAGATAAATAGTGATGTAGCTGGCCGACACCATATAGAACAGCTGCCGCCCCATATTTTGCAGATAGCTCTCGTAATGTAAGCCCGTTCCATTCAGATGATCGTTTATATCCGAAATTGCAGACATGAGACTTGTATTTTCTGTCGCACCTTTGTCCAGAACACCGTTGAGATAGACGCTGTAGTCTCCCTGGGTGTAGTATTCAAAGGCTTCATCCGGGAGGATCAGTGCAAAGGACAATGTAATGGAGCGGTCTGTAACAATATCGGTGGTCTGCACCGTTCCCGTCAGATAAAGCGTATCTTCACCCAGACGGGTTTCCGGCCTTGCTGCCAGAATGTTGTTAAGCAGTTTTGTTCTATTATCATTGGTAGTAAACTCACTATCTATATAAACAGCCGCTTCGTCTGCATCCAGCGTTAAGACCGGAAGACCGGCAATGGTCAGGAGTTTATTATAATCGCCCAAGGAAATAAGATACGGATAGGTTGCATAGGAGAGGTTGTTCAGCAGTATCTCCCTTTCCATGGAAGGTTCCGATTCACGCAGGGCAGACATGACGGTTTCCATTTGGAAGGCATTGTCTCGATCCTCAGTTGTTCGGATATGCCCTACTTTCATCTCAAATAAATCAGAAAACCGGGTATCCAACCGGTAATCGGCTAATGTCTGTCGGATCGCNNATCGCCGCCGTATCAGTATAGTTTTCACTGCATTCAAAGGTATAATCCAGAATGTGCGTAGACTCTCCATAGAAACGGAAAATCCCTACACCAGCCCCGAAACAGCACAGAGCAGCTAAAATGAGCAAAGAACAGATGGCAAGCATACCGGAACGATGAATAACGGTTTCCTGTATCTGGCGCAAATTAAATACATGGAGCTGCCGATCCGTCTTTCCGGTTTTCGCAGCAAAGCCGATGGGGAGACGAAGTCCCCAAAAGAGCGCGAGCGTACCAAGAACGCCAAGAAAAAGAGTCAGGCCCATCATCCTGAGACCACTCCAAGCCTCCCCATGAATGGCCATAGCATAGGCCATGACCAGGCAGACAATGCCGGCCAAAAGTGAGAGCGCATAGAAAACCACAGGCAGCTGCTTTTTCGCGCCATCCGGTGTATCGACGATCAGCGAACCAATTTCCTGCCTGCTGATCCTGACACTGAGAATAAAGAATGCCACGAATTTGATCAGGAGAAATCCTACGGCTGTCCACAATACGGCATTCAACGAAAAGGAAAATTGGTGACCAACGATTCCGAGTCCTACCAACCGGGTTGTAATGAGACTGATCAGTTCCGACAACAGAACCGCAACAGGCAATCCAATCAGCAGCGAGACAACACTGTTTCGAAGATCCTCCGCTAGTAACATCGCCAACAATTTGATTCGACGCATTCCCATCATCAGATAGACGCCCAGTTCATGTCGACGGCGTTCCAACTGGAACTTACTGGCATAGTAAATAAGGAAAAACAAAATAAACAGGGTCATACCAAAAAATGCAGGAATCATCATCATTAGCTTGTTTACCGCATAGCTTTCCATCCGGGTCAGAAAGATCATCACATCCTGTTTCGGAAGTGACAGAATAATATAAAATGCAATGATGGAAATCAGGAGTGAACTGAAAAACAGTCCGTTTTCTTTCCGGTTTCTTTTACTGTTGCGGGAAATTAATTTAAAGAACATTTGCACTGCCACCTCCTAACTGCGCGATTACCTTCAAAATTCGGGAGTAAAACTCCTGCTGGGATTCCTCAGGGATATTCCGCCGAAGTTCATGGAAGATAACCCCATCCTGAATGAACAGAATCCGGGAGCAATAGCTGGCCGCATTGGAATCATGTGTTACCATCAGAATCGTAGCGTCTTCGTCCTGATTCAGCCCGGAAATCTTTTCCATCAATGCTTTCGCATTTTTGGAATCCAGAGCGCCGGTTGGTTCATCTGCCAGAATGATACCCGGATTCAGGATCAACGCTCTGGCAGCAGCAATTCTTTGTTTCTGCCCGCCGGACATCTGTGACGGAAATTTATTCAGGACATCCTCTACTTCCAGATAGGACGCCAACTGCTCCAGCCGCTGATTGCTTTCCTTTTCCGATACACCGTGGAGAGACAGTGGGAGCAGGATGTTTTCGCGCCCGGTCAGGTTATCCAGCAGCTCAAAGTTCTGGAACAGATAGCCAATCTCTTTTCCACGGTAATCCGCCAGCGCCTTTCCCTGAAGTGTCTGTACCTGCCTGCCGTTCATTGTGATGCTGCCGCTGCTGGGCTGGATCACAGTGGCGATGCAGTTTAGTAAGGTGGATTTGCCCGATCCGCTGCTTCCCATAATACCTAAAAACTCTCCCGGCATCACCTGAAATGTAATGCCGTCCAGTGCCTTTGTCTGGGATTTTGCCTTTCCGTAATATTTTTTCAAAGATTCAATTTCAAGAATTGGGTTCATATTAATCACCATGCCTTTCCGTAACCTGTGAATTTGACTCAAATGATTTCTTTTGGTTCTGTCATTATCATAGCACAAGGAGAATCCACAAAACACTTACAACTGTTGAAAGGTTTTATATAATATAACTGCCCCTGTTATTGTAATTCTAACAGAGGCAGTTTTTGTTTTTACTTTTTTATTATAAATCAGGTTACGCTTATATGCCGGTAATGAGAACGACATCTTAAAGTCCGTTTGCTGCTGTTTAACACATAGGATACAACATAGCCGCTTTTCTGCAATTTTATGTAGCATTTACAGCCGTTTCCAGAAACATCTTAAATTTCTCGTCCATAAGTCCCGACCTTATCCCTTTATCCCTTCTTCTTAGCTACAGGTATCCATACCTCATACTGAGCGTTCTGTGGGTCTGGATTTAAGTAAACCTCAATATCGGGGGCGTTGGCATATTCATATCCGGAGGTCGGAAGCCACTCTGTTATGATCCGCTGCTCCAATTCCTGTATTGACTGGTTTGTACCCGTTCCGGAAAAGATTGCCCAAGTAGATGCAGGAACGGTATATTCTTCAAACTCATCACTTGCCTTTGTACTGGAAACGGCAATAAAATATTTCCATTGTTCTTCATCATTGCAGGCACTTACGCCCAAAAGTCCCATGGGCGGCGTATCCATCATTCCCGCCAATTTCTGTATTGTTCCATTTACAGATGCCTCCTGCCACATCGTTGGCACAATCATAAAATTATTCTCGATTTTCTGATCGAGCGGTGCAGATACACCAATAATACGGAATGCTTCTTTTGTTTCAATTCTATAATTCATCTCTGTCGCTCCTTTTACAGCAATTTTAAACACAATGGGGGAAAAAGATTTCACAGATACGCCCTCTTCTTTCACAGACGAGGGGGCTATCCCATGAAAAGACTGAAACGCCCTGTTAAATGCGGTCGGGGAATGGTAGCCGTACTTCTCTGCAATATCAATAATCCGTTCATCTCCACCCTGCAAGTCTACCGCCGCCAAAGACATTTTTCTTCTTCGGATATACTCTGCCAGAGTGATCCCCGCCATATAAGTAAACATCCTCTGATAGTGATAGGTGGAGCAACAGGCGATCTTTCCAAGCTGTTCATAATCGATCTCGTCTGTCAAATGTTCTTCAATATAATTCATGCTTTGATTTAATTTTTCAACCCATTCCATGCGATACCTCCTAATCCGCTCATTTGGCTTGGCTTTCTTTCATTATAAGGCTTATCCTTAAATTTTTCCTCTCTATCCTTGCACAAAAAAGAGAGGCAGCTATTCCATATCAGTATCATTATATACGGTTAGACGGATAAAATCAAAATTCCAACGGTTGATTTTTTTATAAATAGATATACAATTGTTTATTAGATACCGAAAATGAGACTGGCGAAAAAGTAATCAAAATTGTTGTTATGGAAAACGATATGCCCGAATTATTAGCAGAAAGCGAACATTATAGAGTTTATCATGAACAAGTTTGTATTATGTGTGGATGTGGCATTATTATCTATTACTTGAGAGAACCCTTTAGAGAATATGAATATCACACACCGACAGAACAATGGAGGGAGTGGGGAAGAAATAATAGCAGAAAGTTGCGATATCTATCAACTTAACATATATGACTAAGTTTGGACAATAAATCAATATTTTTATTAATTTGCCGAGATACACAGATGGATGCCAAAAATAATTATTTTTATACTAAATGATTAATTCATTAGAAAAGAATAAATGTATTAAAAGTTGAATGTTAATATGTAAAGGGTGGTTTCTGCCACCTAATACATAACGGCTGACGGCTCATTTGTGGTAAGGTGAAAACTGTCTGCTGCGACTGCTTAATCAATACTAATGTGCTCAAAGCTAATTGAATTATCGTTTGCTTCAATCAAAAGGTAAGAAGCTCCTTCCAGACCTGAAGCTGAAACAGAAACTACATTTCCTTTCACGAAGTTCTGATGAGAATGACCAATCACAACGAGATCATATTTATTGACATCCTCACTTTCACAAGCTTTATCAAACACACCGTTTTTTAAGCTTGACAGCGGTAAAAAAGGATATGCCTCATCAGTATCCAAAAACAAGAAATGCGAAAAGCGAATTATGTGACCATTACATTCTTTTTCGCAGAACAAAGGCATCTGCCTGATGAACCGCATTTGCTCATCTGTAAGTTTTTCCCTTATTCCGTCATAATAGGCTCTCAAATGTTCCACATCAGGATCGACATCAACTCCATGCTCAGCATAGAGCTCACAGTTTCCTTTTAAACAGATTATTCCGCTGTCTTTTAATAGTTCCAGACATTCTATTTCTTCGTTACCACGCTGAAAAATATCTCCTAAGAATACTGTCAAGTCTGCATTTTGTTCTTTGATTTTTTCAAATACTGCTTTTAATGCTTTAAGATTTCCATGAACATCTGAGAATACTGCTATTTTCATAACTAATCCTTTCTTTTTTCTATGAATATTGCCGATTGTCTGTCATAACAGAAAACTATCATTGCAAATTCCGATTTGTAGTGCTATTTAATTTAATTACAATTGTAGCATAATATGAGAAGCACATTCAAGCCCCGTATAATAAGGGCGCACTTACTCACCACCCGCAAGCGGTCGGTAGTACTGCCTGCGGCAGACGTGCGCTCTTCGAGAGAGACGGGGCAATCCAGCGAGCTTTCACATCTCCGGCAGCATAGAATTAGAAAGCTGTTAAGCCCCATTATTTTCAAAAAATTCTTTAAATGCAGAAAAACCCCTTGACAAATCATGTCTTGAAATAAATTTATTATCTGGTATATTTATGGGTTAGGAGGTTTATATGATGAAGTTTCTAAAAATGATTTATCTCCAATAATTGAGATATGCAATTATATCTTAGATACATCGTTGCTTCAGACTTATGAAGAACCAGATGAAGGTAATCAAATGTTGAAAGATTTAGTGGAGATTGCAAAAAAAGCGCAGTCAAGAGATTTAGGGTTGGTTTCTATAGGAGACTAATTCTGAAATAGTGGAGGAATGTGATGTATCAGCCGACAGAAATCGAAAAGGATAATTGTCTTCGTATTGTAAAAGATATATTACAAATTAACGACAATTCTATATGTGAAAAGTATGTTGATGAAATTTTTAGAACGACTTATGCAATAGGTGGAGATTATCATGAAAAGACGCTTAGGTCTATTGCTGAGGTTTTGTTAAAAGATGTTGATATATTTTAATGGTGTAGATATTTTTAGAAAATCGGAAGGAAATGAGGTTGTGAATGGCAGCATATGATTTTGATAGATTATGAGGACACTGGATGTGCATCATTTATTTTTGTGTCCGTGAAGGACGACCTGAAGTGTGGAAGTGTTTGCGTAATAAAAGCGGTGCTATTTTTGCACCGCTTTTAAAGCCTCGTTCATTTTTTTGACATGGTGTCTGATGATGGTATACTGGATGACCCATATGATAACAAAAATAAGAATAAAAATTCCAAAATAACTTAGCACTCCTTTGAAACTATGCTCCATCCAGTACGTAACATAAGCGATGGGCATCATGAGTACCGAAACGATCACAAAATAAATACCTGTCTGTTTTATGATTCCCCAATTCTCTATTTCCCATATGACAGAGCTTGCAGCAAATCCCATGCCTAATATCCCGCATAAAAGAGCCTGCAGCAAAACGGCATTGATTTCGTTTCCCATCATCTCTATCAATGTGGGTTCACAGGGGGTATAGTCGCCATTTGAGTGTATCAGAGAAACAATGATGGATATGATGTATCCGATTGCCAGCCCAAGGGGAAAGCCTAAAATACTACGTAAAAATATCTTCTTTTTCATTTTTCACACTAGCCTCACATTCCTAAGATTTTTTTGACTTTTTGAACATATCGTCTTGATACATAGGTGGTTGTTCCATTCATGAGTTCGACACAAATTGTGCCGGTAAAGCTTAAATCAAAGTTTTTGACCTTCTTCAGGTTGATGATCTCTGAATTGGAGATACGGACAAACTGAGACGGGTTTAATCGTTCCTCGATCTCATAGAGCCTGAGCCGTAACAGATATTCCCCGTTATCGGTCGTGGCGAATACTTTTCCGTTGCCGGCATAAATTTTAAACAGATCATTTTGCTCTAATATTTCAATTCTTCCGTTCTTGCTGCCGGATATGATCTGGGGGTTATTTTCGGATAGTTTTTGCACAAGGTGATTGATTTCTTCCGTCATTTGGGCAGTCAAAATAATGACCTTGGGTTCGCTGCATGCGTCGTCTATCCTTACTTCGACCTGCATCATGGACACCTCCTTTCCGAGTGTCATTATAGAAAGGGTACAGACTAATTTCAACAGATTTACAACAGACGGTTGATTTTGAACCACAAGTGGAGCAATGCGCTTGTTTTCTATTGAAATCCTCTATATAATATATTTGCGCATATCCTATGGTGAGATACGCTTATATACCGATATTTAAGAATCAGACCGGGATCATAAAAGAGGGAAAATAGCGGATGAAACAAATCCAAACCAGGAAACATTATATTGATAATCTGCGGAATATAATCATTCTGTTATTATTTCCTGTACATACGTTTATGGTCTGGAACGATTTTGGTTCCCGTTTTTATATATGGATGGGGGAGAACAGACTGCTCAGTACCCTGATCGTACTGGTGAATCCGTGGTTTATGCCGATTCTTTTTGTGTTGGCGGGAATCAGCGCTCGTTTTGCGCTGAAAAAAAGAACAGTATCAGAATTTATCTGGCAGAGAGTCCGCAAATTGATGATCCCGTTTGTCTGCGGTCTGTTGTTCCTTGTACCGTTTCAGGCATTATATGCCAGGAAATACTTCGATGGGTATTCAGGAGGGCTCTTAGATCATTGGAAATATTTCTTTACGCATCTGACGGATTTAACCGGCTATGATGGGGCGTTTACTCCGGGACATTTATGGTTTATCCTTTTTCTGTTTGTGATCTCTATGATCTCATTGATTTTCTTTCGTCTGATACCCTATGAAAGACTTGCCGTAAAAGTAGAAAGGATTCCCGTCATTGGAATTTTCCTTTTCTTTCTTCCTGTGTGGTTGATGTATTATCTGGGAAATTTTGGGGGATTTAGTATTGGGAAAAATCTGATGCTGTATCTCCTTGGGTATTATGTGCTGAGCAATGATCTGGTGATGGAAAGGCTGGAAAAAAACATACGATGGCTTCTGGGACTTTGCCTGATCGGCACCATTGCACTGATTACTTTGTATTATCAGTTTACCTATTACGGTGATTTATGGATCAACTATATCGGTTGGAATTCTATCTTATGCCTGATGGTTCTGGGGAAGAAGCTTTTAAATCAGCGTACGAAATTTACAGAATACTTTAATCAGGCATCCTACACCGTCTATATTTTACATCAGTCCATCCTTGTAGCAGTGGCATATTATATGGTGCGGATGGGCCAAAATACAATAGCCCAGGTGTTAGGGATTGCCATTGGAAGCTTTCTTTTGACAATATTGGCATATCATCTGATCAAATATATGACAAAAGTCATACTCTAAACAGTTCTTTTTTCACTACCGCCAGTTGCTCAACCTTGGTAAGATATCATTGTAATAAGTAATGTAGGCAATTGCGAAACTCTCAATAGTAGAATATTATTGTGCAGCATTGACAAATTCATAAGCAGGTGCTGGGGAGCCGTCCGGCACTTAGATGCCGTATTTTGGCATCTTATGTGCCGCTGCGTTTTTCACGGAGCGAAAGCGNNCGTTGAATTGTCAATGATGCACGATGGAAAAGATTTTGTGCGAGTTTCGCAATTGTTAAAAAAAGAAATATACAATAAAGGAGAGCAAGATGGGCGGTATCGTATTAAAAACCACAGATTTAACAANNACAACAATAAGGCTGTTGTAGACAATTTAAACATTGAAATCAAACAGGGAGAAATTTTCGGCTTATTGGGACCGAATGGGGCGGGAAAAAGCACCACCATGAACATGATCTGTTCGATTGTACGACCCACAGCAGGCGAGATAGAACTGCTGGGGAAGAATCCTTGGAAACAGAAAAAGGAGATTATCCATAAGGTAGGCTATATCCCGCAGGAACTTGCTGTTCATGGCAATCTGAAAGCATGGGAGAATGTAGAATTNNGTTCACTTCTCTTTATGGAATCAAGGGAGAAGAGTTAAAAAAGGCGGTGAATGAGTCGCTGGAGTATGTGGGTCTGTTAGAACGGAAACAGGAATTTGCCAAAAACTTTTCCGGCGGTATGAAACGGAGGCTGAACATTGCCTGTGCCATCGGGCATCATCCGGAACTGTTGATTTTTGACGAACCTACTGTGGGGATCGATCCGCAGTCCAGAAACTTTATTCTGGATAAGATCAAGGAGTCGAACAAAAGGGGAGCAACAGTCATTTATACGAGCCATTACATGGAGGAAGTGGAAGCCATCTGCACCCGGATCGCCATCATGGACAACGGAAAAGTAATTGCCTGCGGAACCAGTGAAGAACTAAAAAGGCTGGTGAACGGCGATGACGAACACATCACCTTAGAAGAAGTTTTCCTGACACTGACAGGAAAGAAACTTAGAGATTATACAGAATAGTGAGGGAGCAGATATGATTCGTTATTTGATAAAGAACAATTTTAAGCTCATGTTCCGAAATACCTGGAGCATAGTGGTGATGCTTCTGGGACCGATTCTGGTGATCGCGGTATTATCCAGTGCATTTACGGAGTTAATGAAGTCTTATGAAGGGGTAGATGAATTTTCAGTGGGATACAGGCTGCAGGAAGCGGCAGATGGTCA
>DLOP01000159.1:0-576 GCA_002478505.1 Lachnospiraceae bacterium UBA7481 | reverse complement strand
GGATGGATATGTGGTATATAAGAGCGGGGATTACGAAGTGGAAGGTATTACTCTTGAATATTTCATGCACAGAGCGATGCAGGAGGGTGTAAATGCTATCTTGCGCATGGAGGAGCAGGAGGTGGTACTGCCGGTCACAGAACTGGAGTTTATGCCTGCGGTGGATTCGGTGGATTACTACGGTATCATCTACATCGTGTATTTTTGCTGGTGCTGTTCCATATGTGCCACAGGAGTTCTGGGAAATGAAAAGAAATACGGGATTGTGCGGAGATTTCAGGTGAGCAATATATCCGAGACGCAGAACTATCTTAGCAAGTTTATCCCGCTTACGCTGGTGGTGTCTGTGGCTATGGCGGTGTCAACGGGGATTACCATATTGCTTTTTGATATTCATTGGGGAAATCCTATATTATCTGCCTTCATTGTTTTGATGATGATCATGGCAGGAAACGCCTTAAGCCTGATGCTTTATAATATCTCAGACAATTTGGTCATTACCGTGATCATGCTGTTTATGATTGTGTGGTTCATGGGATTTTTTGGAGGAAGTTTTGAAACCTATATGTTTTCCAG
>DLOP01000009.1 GCA_002478505.1 Lachnospiraceae bacterium UBA7481 | reverse complement strand
CAATTTGAGGCTCTGACTCAAATTGCTGATTGAAAAATAAGCTATCGAGCTTATTTTTCAATCTATCCTCCATGTCGCAGCTCTGCCGCGATATACAATATAGATCACAGTTATATTTATTATCTGCAAATACCACTAAAACATTCAGAAAAACTTTTTTATATGATCCCCAATATGTTCAGCACGGTAACGATAATATTAATAATGCTTAATACAATTGAAACAACCACAACCGTCTTAACGCCCTTCACCCGTACGATCATCTGATTGTTGCGATCCTCATTACCAAGTGACTGCCGGTCAATCTTTTCATTAACAACCGCCTGCACGTTACGGTATACCTTTACGCTCTCTTTATGCATAAAGTCTTCCAGCGCCTTAAAATGTTCCTCAAGGATCCGCCGGTTCTCAGCCTCCCTCTCCTTCGCTTCCGCTTCTTTCTGTTCCTTTTCGGGATCTTCCTTTTTCGCCATCAGGTTGTTGTTCATCCGCTGCATGAATTCAACAATCTCTCTATTGTCCTGCTTCAAACCATAGATTCCTGATTCAAATGTTGTTTTTAAACTGGTCTTTGTATCGTCATTAGAAGTTTTAAGATTACGCATTCCGGTATTTATTTCTGCAACAGCAGAAGAAATATCCAACAGACCGCTGCGTAATTCTTCCTGCTGTTTATTATGTTCGTCATTGGGCTGCGCCGATGTTTCCACCAAACTGGAAATCGACGCCTGCATATTATTCATCGTCGTATAAAGGTCGCCAATGCCTTCCCTGATATCCGTCTGAACTCCCTGTATCGTCTCCTGCAGACCGCTGATACCGGTCATCCCTGTCCGAATCCCCTGTATATTCTCCTGCAGATCACTGATGCCGCTCTGAACACCCTGCTGCACATTCACCTGCAGACCATCCAGACTACTCCGAATCCCCTGTATCTCCTCCTGTATGCTGCTGATACCGGTCTGAACACCCTGCTGCACATTCACCTGCAGACCGTCCATGCCGTTTTGCATTCCCTGCATATTTTCCCGCAGACCGTCCATGCCGTTTTGCATTCCCTGCATGTTTTCCCGCAGACCGTCCATACCCTCTTGTATCCCCTGCATGTTTTCCCGCAGGCTGTCTATACCGCTTATGCTCTCCTGCATGCCGCCCATCGTCGCATAAATGCCGCTCATGCTCTCCTGCATACTGCTCATACCGGCATAGACACCGCCAATGCTTTCCTGCACGCTGCCCATACCCGCATAGATACCGCTCATCCGTTCCTGCACGCTGCCAACGGCTGTCTGCATCCCTGAAACAGAATCCCGGAATTCTTCCGTCGAAGACTGTACTTCTGCTGCAGTATTCCGCATCTCTGCAGATGAAGCCGCCAATGCCTCTGCCGAAAGTTCCATCTTCAATATGGCATCCTTGATACCCTGTGCCGTACTGCCCACAAGTTCTGTAGACTGCTTCAGTTCTTCCGTCGGCTGTGCAAGAGAAGCAGCCAGCGATTCACTAAGCGTTTTCGCGACAGTCGCATCCATATTATTCAACGCTTCATTCAAGGCTGTGGTCACTGCATCTGACATTTCTTTGGTCACTACCTCAGCGCTTGCATTTCCCTCTACAGCTTCCAACTGAAGTGTCCTTACTTTTTCAATACTCTCATCCACAAGAGAATACATCTTCTCCGTAAGTTCCGTATTTTTATAATTCAACTTACGCATCTCCTGCAGAACTGCCTCATACGCCTCCACCTGTTCCTGAAGGTTCTGCATCCTGGTAGCCTCCGCCTGCGCGTTTGCCATGATCATCTCCTGCGCGTTGTATCTCTGTGCCAGCTTATCCACGAAATTATCCATAATTTAAAAACCCTTCCTTTCTCCGAGTTACAAAATCTGCAAAAAACTAAGATTATTTTATCATTTTCCAAACATTTTTACAACAAAAAGTATTGCTCTGTCATTTGTGCAAGTTCCATATTTCTTCTTTCATTTTTTTAACTTTTTTGTTAATTTAACACATTTTTAAAATCATGTTCATATTTAGTTCATATATTTTATTTATACTAACATTAAATAAAACAAGCTATTAAGCAATTTTTTCATAATATGCCTGGATACTTGCAAAAGTATCCGGGCACTCCTCTTTTATGGAGATATTTTAATAGGAGATTGCAAAACAATTGCTTTATCGTTTTTTCACAATTCCGGGCATGAGGTTTACATAACTCGAAGTTTGAAAATTATAGTTGTGCTGACGCACAAATGGCTGTTATCTGATAAAATGCATCAGTAACAGCCATTTCCTTATTTTTCCGAACCAACGGAAAAATTTCAGCCCGGTCAGTCTTCCGTCAAATAATCCCATTGATCTTCATTCGACAGCTTCAGAATCTCAGTATTTAACTGCATCATCTGATCATCCAAAGCAGATACCATATTGGCACATTCAACCAACGACGTCTTGATGTATTCCGGAGCGTTTCCCTCAAATTTATAATATATCTTATGTTCCAGACTTGCCCAGAAATCCATAGCTACCGTCCTGAGCTGGATCTCCACTTTCACATCTACCACGCGGTTTGATAAAAAGATCGGCACCATAACCAGCAAATGATAACTCTTATAACCGCTGGGTTTGGGATTCGCAATATAGTCCTTAACGCATAATACCTTGATATCACTCTGGCGTTCCAGCATCTCCGCAACACGGTATATATCTGAAGTAAATGAGCAAATCACCCGGATGCCTGCAATATCATTCACATGCTCAACCATGTTTTCAATTGTAGATTCTAAACCATGTTTTTTTAATTTCTTTACAATACTTTCCGAAGATTTTATTCTGGATTTAATATGTTCAATCGGATTGTACTTATGTACATGCTGAAATTCATCATTTAAAATCTCCAGCCTCGTCCCGATTTCCTTTAACGCCGAATTGTAAACCAAACTAACTTCTTTCCATTTATCAACCTCAGAATTCTTGGTTGGTCGAAATTCCATAACTTCACATCCTTTTTGTCAGCTCCCAGCTTGCATCATTTGTCTCTTGCTCAGAAGTAATCATCTTTTAAACAGATTATATCACACTTTTTTTGATTTGTATAGTTATTACAATAAATTCATATAATTTACACAATTTTTAGTTATTATTTAATCGTTTTCTCTTGTCTATTATGGTAAACTAATTTGAGATAGTGCAAAATCACAACATAAACTTCAAAAATCTCATCATTTTTTAACGAAATATTAAGAAATCAGAAAAATTATATACATGGAGACGGAAAATGTTCAGATTATGGGGAAAAATGATAAAGGATAATCGTTTGATTAAAGACGCCGTTATTTGCAATGATGGACACGACACACGCACCCATAAGATATTTCAAGCCTTAAATGAGCTATGCAGCCAGTTTGATCTTGGCAGCCCCCTTTGGCTGGATAAAACAGCCAAAGAGTTTCAACAATTTGCCAAGGCTCGTTTTTATCAAGACAATTTTATAGAACAGATTGATTTTGACTATCTGGAGATCCACGTCATTGAGGAAGACTAGAGCATCCGCATTACAGCTGAGATCCGGCACGGCAGCCCGCGTCGGCAATCCCGATCCTCACAAATCTATGTTGTCTCCATCTGCCTACCCAGAAAGTTCGCCGCCGTCTGCACCAGCTTCTTTTCCGTTCCTGTCATATCCGCCTTTTCCTCCGTAGCAAGCAAAATCACTGCGCCGACAACATCTCCTTCGCATAGGATCGGACAGATGATCTCCTGTTCATATTCCGCTGAGCCGTCCTTATCAATATGGATAAATTCGCGTTCCGCGCTGTTTGCCATGACCGTCTCCCTGCGGTCCAATTTCTCTTCCAGTTCTTTGCTGAGATACTGTCCATGCAGTCCTTTAAAACCGCCGGATACTGCGATAAATTGATCCCTGTCCGCAATCACTGCGGTCATGCCGGAGATCTGTGCAAGACTTTCCGCATATTTTTTCGCAAATACTCCCATCTCTCCAATCGGAGAATATTTCTTCAGGACGATCTCTCCATCGCGTCCCGTAAATATTTCAATCGAGTCACTTTCCCGGATCCGAAGATTTCTGCGGATCTCCTTAGGTATTACAATTCTGCCCAGATCGTCAATCCGTCTTACAATCCCTGTTGCTTTCATAATGTATCTTTTCCTCCATTTACAAATATTACTTTTTCATGAATCTGCTTTTATCTCAGGTTGTTTTTTATATGAAGCAATTCATTTTGGTAATTCTAGTATCTGTAAACGGTGGCATTTTATACCTTAAAAATCATGCAACAAAATCTTACAATGTTTCATCATCAAAACGCGCTTCCATTACTCTTGCAAGCATATCGAGCGCCCTATTCTGCCAGGTTTCCCTTAGGACCGCTTTCTGATATCCTCTTTCCGCGATCCTCTCCGCCCGCTGCGGATCACATAGCAGCGCCTTGATCCGTCCCACTGCTGCGCCAATATCCTCCAGCGAAACATACAACAGATCTTCCCCATCCGTAAACCGTTCCTCCAGATAGCTGCTCCGGTCCGTGACACAGACCGCATGTGCCAGCATCGCATTGTTGATACGGTCATGGGTGCCCGCTTTAAACCAAGGCAAAACATTTAATACAATTTTGGCGTCCTGCATTTTGGAGACACATTCCTTCGCCGGCGAAAAAGAATGGCGGTGAAAATAAGGATGATCGTCCCAGCCAAGCAGTTCCCAGCCGCCTCCGTAGACCGTCACATGGATTCCCTGATCGATCAGCTGCCTCACCAGCTCTTTACGATATATATATTGCGTATTCACATCACAAAAGCGGTATGTTTCGATCACGCGCCTAAGCAGTTCATCATCCGCCGACACCGGGTCGCAACTGTCCACCAGAACAGGAAAAGAAGCCGCCAATTCCTCCTGTGTGAGATTTCGAAAACATATCTCGATCGCTTCCTCAGCCGTAGAAGCCGTATGACTGCCCAAATACAGCATTACCTTTTTGGAAAAATCATCATCCACGGCATCTGCAACTCTTTTCAAACTTCCGGTGTACAAAACTTCTATACTGCGCCGCTCCCACGGAATCATTTGTCCCGCCTGCGGTTCTTCCCCTCCCAGCGGCATAAAATAACTATGTTTCAATTCCTTATAAAAGCGTTTTATATAAAGGACATGGTTGGGATCCATGCAGACCGGCACACATACTTTTGGAAGTCCGGGCAACGCTTCAAAGAAAAGATAAGGATGATCGAATAAGATATTCAGGCATGGCACACCCAAAAATTCCCATAGGCTGCGCGTCTCATCAAACTTAAGCGAAAGTCCGTCATTATCTATCGTCAGCACAAAGTCCAGCCCATTCTTTACAAACTCCAGAAGATCATTCCCCGTCTCCCGAAACGTCTTCAGATCCAGCAGATAGATCTCATGCCCCAATTCCTCAAAAACTTTTCGAAAATATTCAAGCGTAAAGTAGCAAATTTCCAGATATCCTTTGATGATAACAACCCTTAATCTCCGGTTCTGAAAGGAACAATCAACAGGGAATAATGGCTGTTCTTCCCCCTCTGTCAGCAACGAAAACAGTTCCTGCAGCGGTGCATATCCGGCATCCAGCAGTTTCCCCCTTTCCGCCCAGAAAAGAGCAAGCGGATACTTTCCTTCATAATAACATAAGACAGCTTCCAGATAGCAAAGCTCTGCATCATATTTTACCGCAGTCTTATGAAATGCCATAAATAACTCCCGCGCCTCCGACAGCCTGTGTTCCTGCAGCAGACAATGTAAAAGTGTCTTGTATTCTTCAATATATCCCATTGATTTCTCCCTGTCTTTATCTGACTGTTTTTACTTGAATTTTTGTCTATTTATTATAGCGGCTGCAATAGCAAAATGCAAATATCTCCTACCCTTCAAACAGGGATTTCTTTTCACTGATTTACTTTTCTTTTTATTCGTGTTACTTTATAGGATATAAAAGAAAACAAATACGGAGAATAGCTATGTATAACGAAATTGCAAAACTGGTGCTTTATCACGACCTTGGAAAAGACAGTATCATCTGCAGGCTTGCCGACATCTACCGGGCATATGAGAATCAATCCGAGGAGCCTTCTTCTCTGGTTACACGCATCTATCAGGAGATCAAGCGTCTTCTGGATCTTGCGACGCAGTATGGTTTTGATGTGAATCTCTGGCACAATTATCTTGCCTATCTCCTGATCACCAACGAAAATTCCTTCAGCCTGACCTGCGAAAAGAACGGCGCCAGCGACGGAACAGTCAATACCTTTGCCAGAAAGGACTTTAAGATTTTTAAATCGTTATTTGAATTTGATTTTTCTCCTATTGAGAAGGACTTGGGGATCGACTGTTTTTCCACCATTACAAATTATCATTCCATCCCGAAAAAGGAACAGATGTATAACCGGGAAGTCAGTGAAAAGGTAAAATCCGTCAGCCGTCAGATCGAAAACGCGAAGGATGAAAATGAAATCTTTACGATCATTACGGATTTCTATAAAGCATATGGCGTAGGGATGTTTGGGTTAAACAAAGCTTTCCGTATTGCCAGAAAACAAGATCAGTTGGTCTTTATGCCGATCACCAACACGGACAGTGTCTTATTAAGCGACCTTGTGGGTTATGAAATGCAGAAAAAAAAGCTGACCGACAATACGGAAGCTTTTGTTCAGGGCAAAAAAGCCAATAACGTCCTACTGTTCGGGGACAGCGGCACCGGTAAATCCACCAGCATCAAAGCGATCATTAATGAATATTATAATCAGGGGCTGCGCGTGATCGAGATCTATAAACATCAGTTTCAGGATCTTTCCGGCGTCATCTCCCATATTAAAAACCGGAATTACCGCTTTATCATCTATATGGATGATCTTTCCTTTGAGGATTTTGAGATCGAGTATAAATACCTGAAGGCGGTCATCGAAGGCGGGCTGGAAACCCGACCGGATAATGTGTTGATCTATGCCACATCCAACCGCCGCCATCTGATCAAGGAAAGCTGGAACGACAAGAACGACATGGAGCACAACGGAGAAGTACACCGATCCGATACGATACAGGAAAAACTCTCCCTTGCGCAGCGATTTGGCGTAACGATCTTTTATGCCAAACCACAGCAGGAAGAATATTACAACATCGTCCGTTTCCTTGCGGCAAAGCACCCGGAGATCATGTTATCCGACGCAGAGCTTTGCGCTAAAGCCACCCAGTGGGAGCTTTCCCACGGCGGTATTTCCGGACGGACGGCACAGCAGTTTGTGGATTACCTTGCGGGACAGTGCCAATGAATCATCTCCGGCGTTCCAATTTTGTAAAATCATAACACATATTAAAGGAGAAATTTTATGGAAAAATCAAAATGGCAGTTTGCTTTACTCACTCTTGCAGGAATGACCAATGCATTTGGCATTACCGTGTTTCTTGCCCCGGTAAGATTATATGACAGCGGAATCTCCGGCACATCTATGCTCCTGTCGCAGATTACGCCGAAAGCGCTTTCTTTGTCAGTATTCCTGATCGTATTGAATATCCCTCTGTTCTTATATGGGCTGAAACGTCAGGGCAAGGAATTTACCATCCGCGCAATCTATTCCGTCGTCATTTATTCCCTGACCGCATGGCTGATTACATATGTTATTCCGGTGGACGTAAGCGACTCATCCCCTCTCGCAGGAACGGATCTTTTACTATGCTCCGTATTCGGCGGTATCATCTCCGGCATCGGAAGCGGACTCGCAATACGCTTTGGCGGCGCTATGGATGGAATTGAGGTTATGGCTGTGATCTTTGCGAAAAAAATCGGCATCTCGGTAGGCACTTTTGTCATGATCTATAACCTGATGTTATATATAGCCTGCGGCATCATCATGCACAGTTGGACTCTGCCCCTTTATTCCATCGTAACCTATTTTGCGGCACTAAAAACATTGGATTTTATCGTAGAAGGATTGGACCGCTCCAAGGCAGCCATCGTTATCACAAAGAAACCGGATGAAATCGTCAAAGCATTGTCTGAGACTTTTGAATGCGGCGTAACCATATTAGACGCAAAAGGGGGATTTTCCGGCGAATCCCGCTCTTTCATTTACTTTGTCGTGAACCGTTTTCAGATCGGCAGGATGCGTTCCATCATCCACGGAATCGATTCCTCCGCCTATATCACTATCACCGAAGTTGCAGATATATTCAGCGCAAATCATGGCTAATATCCTACTGCGGAGATCAAAGAATCCGCCCCACAGCGTCCGGAAGTTCCGTGATATCTAAAATGGAAGCAGTTCCCTCCGGTACTTTGCCAAATCCATATGCCGCATGCAGAAACTGCAGTTTTAACGGCGGTCTCAGGCCGCTTACCATCTGCGCCGCACGCATGGTCTCCGTATAATCTCCCATAGTGTCTCCAACATAGACTGCACTGTCAATGCGATCACGTTCCATGACCAATCGGATATTATCGCCCTTCTGCAGACCGGTATTGCCATAACTTTCGATATCCTGAAAATAGTTTTCCATGTGGTGGTATGTCAAAAACGCTTCGATATATCCCTTCTGACAATTGCTGACGATTGCAAGAAAATAGTTTTCCCGCAGTTTTTTCAGCGTATCCTCCAATCCATCAAACAGCCTGCCGCCATTTCGCAGGATATAAGCGTTTTCATTCGCCATACAGACATCCATCAGCTCCAAAGCCCGCGGCTTCGGCAGACCGCGAAAAAACGCATACGCGATCTCGTCCATGGGCATGCCCATATAAGACTGCATTTCCTCTACACTGATCAAATCGTGAAAATCAGGAAACGTCCTGATCATCTCGTTCCACGACTGCACAACTGCTTCAGAAGAATCCCAAAGCGTACCATCCAGATCAAATATAATTCCCTGTCGAACCATGACATATGCTCCTCCGTATCAACTCTTTATCAGTATAATGAAATCATGCCGGGAATTATTGCAGGATTGTCTCCTTACCGCTTAATCGTCGTCGCGGTATAAAACCAACAGTTCAAGCCGGTGCAAATGATTTAAGGGATCTCATGAATCAAAATTTGGACAAATTTACGGAATGGGACTATTATGTGACAGATATTTCCTTACATGTCAAAGAATATGACAGAATGCGATATCTGTACCTATATCAGATGGACATAGAGCTGACCAATCAATGCAGTATGGGCCACCGGAAGTCATTCAGATATTGGAGAGATTATTCCAATAAAGCCGAACTGATATAATTACCCTATCATTTTTGAGAATATTAACTATACGTTTGCCATTTATTGTGTTACAATGTATTGTAAATTTATGTTTTAGAAATGATAGGGAGGACAATATGGACAGTAACGATTTTAACAGGGATCAATCATCTTATACGAATAACGGTGGTTATACATCGCCGGATTATTCCAATCCTTACGGGAACAATCCGGAACAGCAGCTCAAGGTTCCGAATATTTTCAAACAGTTTGCATATGCTTTTGTACCGCCTAAGTATGGCAGTCTGGTCAAGGTTAAAGTAGGAATCATGATTGGTTTTGTAGTGCTTTTGACATTGCTTGCAACGATTTTGTCCGCTGTGAAATTTTTTGTTAATTTCTCTCGCATTGGCAATTCTTTGGACTTTATGGATGAAATACCTGATTTCGGAGTGAAAAATGGCAGTTTTTTTATTGATGAAGAGTATGTGTTTGAAGAAGAGGATCTGTTTGTATATCTGACAGACGAGATTGATGAGTTTACCTATGATGATGTGGATTATGCTAAGGAGTTGGGATATTCTCAAATCATGCTCGTAGGCAGGGACAAAATATCAATACTGAATAATGGGCAATATCAGGAAATACGTTTCAAAGATATGGATCTGAGTGAAGATATCACAATCAACAAAGAATGGGTCACGGAAACGTTGATGCCCATCCTGTCGGTTCTTATAGCAGTAGGATATGTAGTGTTTTTCATTTTCAGAACTTTATGGTATTTCTTCTGTGCAATGCTGTATTTTCTGGTTGCGTTGGTGGTGGCTGCGATCATGAAGAGGAAAGTGTCTGCGGGAGCGCTGTATAAGACGGCCGTATATTCCAAAGTACTGATGTTTGTGGTGGGAACGGTGCTCGGATTGATGCCTTTTGTCCATTTCAGTGTACCGGGAATCATTAATATAGTCATAACCATCCCATTTATGAGTTTTGCGATTTACACACTGCCGAAAAATGTCTGATATCAAGCCCCTTGCAGCAGCTTCCTTTTTGCTGTTTTATCTTCTGGAATGATTGTTTCAAGATTTAGCGGAAGTTTTAATTGATATCCACTCTGGTTTAGGCTATAATTTTTCTGTAAGTTAATGTGTTTGGTCATACATTAATTTTACACCAACTGCCGGATTCTTTCGAGGTCTGGCAGTTATTTTTTACAGAAAAAGGAGCTGCGAACTAATTTACTTAGTGTGACAGCCCCATCTTCCGTCTGATGCATGATGATCAATTGATTGTCCCATGATTCTAAATAGATTCTTCTATCCGTCCACCTTTTTGTTATAACATATAAATATTGTTCTCCGTCATATGACCTTTCCCATCCATATTGGACAGATAACCAAACATCATCTGTATCCCAGCCAAAGGACGACTTAATCTCCACTTTTTCTATGTCATTAGAAAACTCCTTACAACCTAAGTTGATATTCTCCAGATAATCAATCGATTCATCCTGTACGTTACTATATATTTCACAAGGAGTGTACTCCGTCGGTATCTTCTCTATTGACAAAGTATTCCAACATGGATCACCGCCTATAATCGCAGCCGGCCGCCACGGTATTTCTACCTCATCATTCCACCATGTTATACACTCGTCGGAAAGCAAATAATACCTGTCTTCATAGCGCAGTATAATATTACTGCCCTCCGTATTATTAACCGCCAGCATATCCCATTCTCGGATATTATATTTTCTGATATCTCATCCGTAAGCACCTCACTGTCAGATGTTTCGTTCCCTGATATCAGATTTTCCGATACTTTATCCTCCGATACAATACCATCTGAAAGCTGATTCGTAACATCTTCAGGATTTCCTGAACACCCACCTGATAAGACTAATATACTAATTCCCATAACCAGCAAAATCTTTTTCATATTCCACCTTCTATCCCCAATATTTCAATTAGGGCATTTCATGCTCTAAAATTTCAACACATTCCTCATATCCCAATTCCACGGCAACATCATAAGCTGTTTTTCCTTCGTTATTCCTAATATTGATATCTGCACCTTCACTTATGAGAAACTCGCAATTAGCAGGATTATTTGCCCGTACCGCATAAAAGAGCGGAGTATCCCCATTAGCATCCATTTCGTTTAACAAACCATCCATGGGACGTTGTTCATTATGATATAAAATTTCAAGATACTTTACTTCTAGACGTTTTGCTAAATCATGTAAAATAGTCCTTTCCCACTCAGTTCCTACATATTCCCACTCATCTACTCCACATTCCCATAAATAAATTACCAAATTAATTCTTTCTTCTTTTTTATTTTCCGACATTTGCTCCCAACCTCCTGGTATCCTAACAAATGCTGCACTAATGTCTGCACCATTTTCCACAAACAGCTGTACCTTTTCATTCATACCTTCCTGATAATAAGAGAGCAAACATTCAAGAGGCAGCTCATAGTCTGCCATAATGTTCAGGTCTGCCCCTTTCTCCAATAATGCTTTCATTACGCTGATATCTGTCTGTTTCCAAACAGCATAATATATGGGATATCCATTACTTAAAGCTCCTTGAAGCAAAACCCCTCTTATTTTGTACAGTGGAATACATACATCCAGCATATTAACATCTGGCATTTTTTCTACACAAGCAATTATTTTTTCTGTGTTAC
>DLOP01000015.1 GCA_002478505.1 Lachnospiraceae bacterium UBA7481 | reverse complement strand
CTCCTATAAATGAAAGTGCCGTAGAATTATTATGATCCCATAACCACTTCTCACATTCTAATAATGCTCTGTGTAATAATATAGAAGAATCTTTTCGAACCACTGCAAAATTATCTTTAGCAATTGGTATTTGTACCCAAATAAAAGCAGCATTATCAAATTCTTGTAGCATCTTCTTTCCGTCGATTTGCGGTAACTTAGGTGGACATTTCCAGCTCATATTATATTTTCCACAATAAAAACAATTCATCTTAACTTTTTCTTCAAAAATAAGCTTTGATGAATCAATCATTTTCCCTTGTATATCAAATCCTTTGTTTTTAACAAAAGATATCATAACTTCTAAATCTTTCATTTTTTAACATCCTATCAAACATGTACAATATTTCATCAAATATTATCTCACAATGCAGTTTATAAACATCATATTCAAACTCTCACTAATGTTGTACAAGCAAAAACCCCTGATATAAGTTTTTCATTTCACACCTATATCAGGATTCTCTATTCTATTCTTTTAAATGATTCCGCTTCCCTTCTTCTCTTCTTCCAATCCGAACTCAACGAAAAGCTTCTTCTGTAATTCCCGGTCCGACAAGGAATCAAGAAAGTCACTGCCACGGCCTGCCTCTGTCATCAGGATGCCTAGCCTGTTTACCTTTACTTCTCCTTCTTTGATACCTTCCTCCCGGCCTTCTTCCCGTATCGTCCTCTCATATTTCTCTGCATCGAATTCTTCCAACAGCATCCCCAGCACCTCCGCCCGGTTCTTTAATAAAAATTCTTTTAAGATTCCATTCTCTATGCAGTAATCTACTGCCTTGTTCAAAGCAGTCTGCGCATCCGCTTCTACAGCCATATATTTTCTTGTCGCAGCAACCATTTGTGAATATTCGTCTAAAACTCTGCAATTTTCCATCAGCGCCTTATTATGCCCATGATTAATGTTGAACATCCGCACGGTCAGCTCCACATCCGCTCTCGCTTGTTTGTTTTCAAAAGCATCTGACAGCTTAAGCGTCAGTTCTTCCGGCATCTCTTTCACGCCGTTATAAAAGACTACGCACTGTGGTGTCGGCAGACTGATCGATCCGCTTCCATAAAGGCTTCTCTCTGCCCGATCTATCACCATCTGATATTCCTGTGCCAGATAGATCAAAAACCGCACCGGCAGATTCGGACTGTAGGTACTCTGATGTTCATACATATTCAGCGTACCAGACAAAATATAGGCCAAATCATTTTTCATCACCACATAAACCGCACTCTCAATCGTCACGATCTCAAGCTGTGATGGATCTGTATATGCCGTCCTATTCAGCGCATTATACAGATCCAGAAGCGCATCCCGATCTTTTTCAAACAGGAATCGGAAAAGACGATCCTTCACCTTCAACTGTACCTGCTTTCGAACCGACTGTCGCTTTGAATTCCTGTCTGCTCGTTTCTTCCTGTGTCTTCGTTTCAACATATGTTATCCTCCC
This sequence comes from Lachnospiraceae bacterium UBA7481, assembly GCA_002478505.1. GTDB lineage: Bacteria > Bacillota > Clostridia > Lachnospirales > Lachnospiraceae > NK4A136. The sequence continues at coordinate 6,141 of DLOP01000015.1, read as the reverse complement.
TTGATATGGCAGGATATGATATGCTGCAACAGACTGCGCCTGCTCGTCCGTCCTCCTGCCGTTTTTCGTAATGTTTCAAAAAGAAAATCCGACAGAATCTGTCTTGAACGTGCAGAATACACACCTGTTAGAATTTCTTTGATAGGTTCATTCTAACGGGTTCGTGCAAGGATGTCAATAGCATTTTTGCTTCTGAGAAGCTACTTTCCCGTTCTGATATAAGTATGAAATTGTCAATGTGCAATCTATCATTTAATCCAATGTAAGGAACAACCCACCTTATCCTGAGATGACCCTGCACCGCTTCTTATAACACGCAATTCCGTATTTATGGATCGTAGTCATGCCGTCGTCGATCAGCGCTTCCTCATAATTCCTATCATTGATCTGTTTCAGTGCCGTGCTGCACGCCTCATCAAATCCTGCTTTTTCTGCGTATTTCATTTCAATAATGATTCCGATCTTCTTATCCTCGATCTCCACGCTGATATCACTGTATCCTTCTCCGGACTCTGCATTTGACCTGACCTTCCAATCAGACATATTACCGAATAACCCCAGCAGGATACCATGGTAAAAGTTTTCTTTCATTTCCTTCCTTGCACCTGTGTCACGGATGCTTATGGTTTTTATCAGGTACGATGTTAGGTTCTCTTCAATGGCGGCTGCATCGTTTTCCTCAAATGCCCTGCGGAGATCTTCCAGCTTTTGTATGTCTTTTCTTGTTTCTGCCTTAAACCAATCCCATATCTGTTCCTCAAATATCCACTGTATCTCTTTGTTTGGTATCACCAGTTCTGTCCGGCCACTGTTATCGTTTCCACTCTGTGTCAGGTATCCTGTTGTAAAAAGGATACTCCAAAGATTATCGATCCTGGAATCCAGATCCCTGTATGTCAGTTCCTGCCGCAGCTCTTTTTTTATGCTGCCGCCGTTGATCAGCTCTTCTATTGCATCTTTAGTGGAGGCATCCGCCCTTTCTATGAATCGTCTCACGATGTCGTTACTGCTCGTATTCACCCAATAATTCTGGGGTTTTACGGCATTTCCATCTGTCATGTCGCTACAATAATTGATCACGTCCCATGGACAGTATATGTCCATATTGCCGAACCGATATCCGTCATACCATTCCTTAACGGCGCTATATTGCTCCGCCATCCCATAATACTCAAGCATGTTCTTGACTTCCATGTCAGTAAAGCCAAAATATTCGTTATAGCGTACATCTTTTACCGTATAGACTTTAAAATTATTCAATCCAGTAAAGATGCTCTCCTTGGATATCCTAAGGCATCCGGTGAGGACTGCAAAATAAAGACTGTTGTTTGTCTTAAGCGCCTGCCCGAAAAAAGTCCTGATAAAATCGACCATCTCATCATAATATCCAGCCTGATATGCCTTGTCAAGAGGCACATCGTATTCATCGATTAGTATGATAGCTTTTTGACCATAGTGTTTGTGCAGACAGTATGACAGCAAAAGCAAACTGTCTTTCAGCAGACTGTCCGCCATTGTAAAAGCTCCCCTGTCGTCCACATTTACAAGCGCCCTGTACTGCCTACGTTCAGTTTCCGAAAGCCTTTCACTATCCATAAGGCAAGGAAACCTTAGGGCTTCCATACCCATAATGCTGCAGAAAAGTGCCATTGCATTATCAAAGGTATTTCCTGAAACATTTTTCAGGCTGATGGAAATAACCGGGAATTTTCCCATATAATTATCACAGAGTTCTTTTTCTTTTGAAATATTCAGCCCGTCAAAAAGCGCACTATCGCTGCCTGTTTCAAAGAAATATTTTAACATGCTCATATTCAGGGTTTTTCCAAAACGCCTTGGACGCGTAAACAGATTTACCTTGCCCGGATTTTCCAAAAGAGTTCTGATAAGTCCTGTTTTATCAACATAGTAATACCCCATCGTGCGTACTTCTTCAAAATCTTCAAAACCCATAGGAAGTTTTAAATTTGCCGCCATACCATTCCCTCTTTTACAATTTTCTCTGTTAAGGTCTCATTCGCTTCCCTGTCTTCTCTGCTCTATAAATTTCTCCATGATCCCCGCTATTGCAATAGAATCGCCTCTTGTCAGTTTATAACCAACCCTGCTTTTATCCTCCAGACCAATCATCGTCACAAAATCACTGATTTCATACCGCAAGCCATAGCCCAGATACTTCGTCGTATATTTCTCTATTTTGGTGGGATCTTCATAACGTACCTCAAATGACTTCGTAAGCCACCACGGCGATTCCGCAAGGATATAACCATTGGTCCCGGCAATCACCAGCTGCCCCTCCGACTTTACACCAACTCCGTTTTTGGCAAGCGCAAAACCGTGGTCATAAATAATGCTTGTCTTAGTATATAAATCTATGCCATTCTCCGCTTTAATACTATCAAAACGGATCTCCTTGTAATCTCTCCCCAGTAGCTTAATGATAGGGAGCAAGGAATAGGTTGCAAACTCCGTAAAGGCGCCTCCATAAGCAGCATCCGTCATCTCACGCCGGTCTGCCGGAGTCAATCTGGTAAAACATGCTTCCACATCCCTGACCTCACCGATCGCCCCACTTTTAACTACACCCAAAAGTTTTTGGAATCCCGGAAGATATGCCGTCTTAATGCCTTCCATCAAAATCAGCTTATTGTTACGCGCAATTTCAAACAACTCTTTTGCTTCCGATTCCCGGAAAACCATTGGTTTTTCACAAAGCACGTGTTTTCCCGCAAGCAAAGAAGCTTTGACATACTGATAATGCGTTTCATGCGGACTTGCCACATAAACCGCATCAATATCCTCAAAAAATCGATCCAGATTATCTGTTGCAGTATTTAAAGTAAATTCATCGCAAAACTTCTCTGCACTGAGAATATGCGGATTATACACGTTCCTGATTGTGATTCCGCTGACTGATCTCGCTTCCCCAACAAATCTATGGGCAATCCGTCCGGTTCCTATCATGCCCAGCTGTATAATGGGATTTCGGGCAATCCTGCGATCAGACGATGAAATATCCTTTGTACGTTCCAGATATACTACCTCACAGTAATTTTTCAAATGATCAAATTTTCCACGCCAATCGGAACCTACAGTAAAAATATCTATATTATATTTCTGAATATCCTCAACCTTTTGTCCTTCATGATCCTCTATAACGATCTCGTCAGCAAAACCTGTTTCTCTTACATTGTCAATTCTCTGAAGCAAAGAATCCTGAATATTCAATTTTCCTCTTGACTCGTCATACTGCTCTGTCGTAATACCGACGATTAAGTAATCTCCAAGGTCTTTCGCCCTTTTTAAAAGGTTATAATGACCCTGATGGAACAAATCAAACGAGCCATACGTTATTACTTTCTTCATGTTGCAAGTTCTTTCTCTTTTTATTTTCGAAATGTTCAAATAAAATAACTAATTTCGAATTATTCACACTCCCCCACGCTTGCCTGCAGATATTATAAATATTTATAGAGCCTAAATTTTAGGGCGAAAAAGTATACTTTTTGGTCTACAGACAATATATGTATATTTTACTACAGAGGCATTTATAATTCAACATGATATTTTAACTCTCTCTCTAAACTCACTATGACGTGAAAGTATACTTATCCGCAATTTTACACTTTATTGATTCTATCGCTTTTCAATATTGCTTACTTCTTTTTCTAGATTCACTGTTTTTATTTTATATTTCCTGCAATTCCCATGCCTTTGTCTTATCCCGGAATGTTGATCTTGGCAGTCCGCACCTTTTAGCCGCATCTCCCTGCGTGATATTTCCCTTTCTCCATTCTTTATACACTTCCGCAAAATTGTCAGGAAATGGCAGCGTTGGTCGTCCGAACCAAACTCCTCTTATTCTTGCCGCCGCGATCCCTTCCTCCTGCCGCTTTCTTATGGTCGTTCTCTCGCTCTCAGCAAGATAACTGAGTAATGGCAGTATCAGATCTGCGATAAATGTCCCCAAAAGATTTTTTTCCGTCTTGTATCAAGAATTGGCATATCGATTACCACAATGTCCGCACACTTTTCTTTCGTAATAATACGCCATTGATCATTTAACTCCTGATAATTCCTTCCCAGCCTGTCAATTGACTTAACATACAGGATAGAATTTTCATTTAACCGTCGAAGCATCCGTTTATATTCCGTCCGTTCAAAATTCTTGCCGGATTGTTTATCCATAAAAATTTTTTCTTCCGGAACCCCTGCCTCCATCAATGCAAGTCTCTGCCTGTCCTCCTTTTGTTCTTTTGTGGATACCCTCATATACCCATAAATTTTTTGTTTCATTTTTAACCTCCAATTTTCATGAATAAATAAAAGACAGCGTTAGCTGTCTTTTGACAGCAGTTAGCTGTCTTTTTGACAGCCTTTAACTGCCTTTTTATTATTTATTATACTACATTAGTAATTTTTTTATCTATTTGTATCTATTTTTTCTCCACCCTCAGCCTCTCGATATAACATAATAGTTTATCTGATAGCTGCGTCAGCTAAGGCTTTGGGTTCCATCTGAGTATTTCCGCATATTTCCTTATCCGCTCATGATATTCAGATTCTGCTTTTAATTGATTGGAAATTTCTATTATGGCTCCATCTTTCAGGCGCACCATATCATAAAAGGCACGTTCTACATTATAAATATTATAGCTGCCGAATTTCGTCTCTACTCTTTTCTTTCCGAGATGAAAATTACTGTCTGAAAAATAATGCCTTTCTACCGGAAAATTCATGTTTATTTTACTGCGATCCGTCCGTTTGGTTGCAATGCTCAAAACATCCGGCTCCGTTTTGATAATTCCCTGATAAAACCATGCGCTTTTTGTGGCAATCACCGCCCGCGGGTCACTCAGACACACTTCAATACATTTATAGTCCTCCGGCTTTTTATATCCACATCTTGGCATCCAATAACAGCCATGACATACTTTCTCCAGATAATTTTCTTCCGTCAGCCCTGAAATCTGACGGTTGGAAAATCCCTCATCCAGTAATTCCTTTGTACTAATATATCCGCTATATCTTTTATATAAATCCTCTAATTTGTAATAGGTCTCGATTCTCATAATCAATCTTCCATTATTCTATGTTTCAGTTTCTTTCAATCACTTTAAGTACTCCTGCATCCATTTTGGGTGTATTTCATTAAGATTTTTAAATTTCGATTCTGTAAAGTCATCTAATCTTATTTTTATAATATCAACATCTACATATTCCATAGGCAAATCATCTTTATGATACCATTCCCTATCTCCCGTAGGATAATTAAAAAAGCTACGCTGCCCATATATAAATCCATTATTCACCAGCCAATTTTCTGCTGATTTTTTAGATGAAAAAAATCTAAATTCCTCATCAACAGGCTCCACGGATATAACTGCTAATTTCATTCTGGTCAACTTCACATAGTAATATTTCACTAACTTTCTCCTTTGCCTCAAACCAATAATTATACTCTTTTCAGTAGTCCAATTCAGTTTTTTAATTCTATCATCTTTTTATTATTCGCATTTTATGTTACACATATTAACATTATTTATTACACATGTCAACAAGTAGCTGTTCTATGTTCGAACTTAATTTCGCTCCGAGAGTTTCCAAGTCAAATGCAACACTCTGTTGTGCTTACTCTGAAAAGCCGGTCTGTTACATTATCCCTGACAAATCAAAAAACTAACCCATCCGGAAACAAAGCTCTGGACGGGTATTTTTTAAGGTGGATTATTTAACTTGCGGCGGCTTCGGACACGCCATTTTATTTTTCAGAGTTATTTTGTTTAGCGAGTAGACTGCGGAGATGTTCGATTTCCGCGTCTTTCTTAGCAATGTCGGCATCTTTTTGGGATATCTTTTCTTTTAAATCTTTATTTTCCAAAATGAATTGATCACGTTCCAAAGTAGTTTTTTTGAGAAGTTTTTCCCGTCCTGCCGTACGGCGATAATAATCCTCGCGCGCTTCGCACTGCTGTCTGATCTTTTCCTCCTGCGTAAGCTGACGGACAGTCGTAACGGCATCTTCGATGTACTGATTATTTTCTGCGAGCATCTTTAATTCCTCCCATGTGGTGGCTTTAAACACGGCGGCCCAGCGGTCGATCCGGTAGGCACGGTCCTCCTTGGTTGCAAGGTTTATAT
>DLOP01000183.1 GCA_002478505.1 Lachnospiraceae bacterium UBA7481 | reverse complement strand
CTTCTGTCTCGTTCTTTTCTTCCGTCTTCTTCGTTTCTTCTGATGCTTCCTTATTTTCCGCGTCTTCTTCAACTTCCCTAATGGCATTTTCCGCCATTTTACGGACCATATCCTCTACTATTCGATCTTCTTCCTTCTCTTCTTCCGTCAGCTGCAGGTCTAATGCTTCTGCCACATCTTCCGACTCAAGCTGATACAGCTCCTTTGACATTACTGACAGATCATACTCAGCCTGCGAAAGCATCTCCCTGATATTTTCCATATCGTACATGTCCAATGCCGTTGCATCATCGTCCACATTAGCAACGATCCGGTTCCTTCCATGTTCCTTTCCATAATACAGCCTGTCATCCGCCATGCGGATCAGTTCTTCATGATCATCTGACAAACACCCATCAACATACCCCATTGTCATCGTCACCCTGATATCCTGTCCCTGACAGGGAATTGCAATGCTCCGGATATTCTGAAGCATCTGGGTCAGCGTTTCCAGTGCCTCTTTCCGGTCAAGTCCGTCCAATACGATCAGAAACTCCTCACCGCCCCAGCGGCAGGCAAAGCCCTTGCCAACAACAGCCCTTTTCAGCTGTTCTGCCACCCGTATCAGCACGGAATCCCCAATCTCATGCCCGAAGGTATCATTGACCTTTTTAAAATAATCAATATCCCCCATCGCGACCGCATACTGCAGACCGCATCGCTTGGCCTGCCGCTGAATCTTTTTTAATTTTGCCGTACCATACCGCCTGTTGTATAAAGTGGTCAGCGGATCCCGTTCTACCAGAATACGCACCGCCTTCTGCATAGCAACCACGGACCTTCCGGCATCACCGATCTCATCTTCTCTCTTTAAGATCCTGCCATTCATCAGATGATTCAGCTCACCCCGCGTCATATACTGCAAAAAATCACGGATATGCTGAATCCCATCTACCAGCCCTTTCGTATAGTTGACACTGATATATCCTGCCAGAACCGCACAGCACAATATGATCAGCCAGATAGGTTCCAACGTTTTCAATACAGCATTTGAGATCTGCTCCGTCTTCCTTGCCACCCCCACCATGCCGACAAAGCTGCCATCAGAATGCATGATTGGCGCATAACAGGCATAATACTCCACCCCGTCGATCTCTACATTATAATACCGGACATCAGGTTCCTTCTCTATCGCACGATAAATAGCGCTGTTGACTCCCGTAGCAACATACCGTCCCCCTTCCGCATCCTTTAACGTTGTCAGGATCCTTGCATCCTTATAAAATAAAGTAATCTCTACACCCGCTTCTTCAGAGATCCGATCAATGATCGCAAAATCGCCGGTCAGTTCCTGTTCCCCCTTATACAGAGAAAACCGTCCGTCTCCTACCAGCGCATAATCCCCTTCGTACAGCTCGTCATAAACTGTCATCACAGAAGCTGCGGTGGCGCTTAACATCGGCTTCATCTGTTCATACAGCATTTTTTTATAGCGGCTGCCCGTGAAAATTGCAATAACGATTCCCATCAGCATGATCGGAACAACGGTCCTGATCAGCACTGCCTTTTGTAATTTACCCATCTTTAGCCTCCATATCTTCCACTGTCTGCCGTATCATCCGGTGATCCTCCTGACAACAGCAGCTACCTCTCTATCGTATACTCCGGCGCCTCCTCCAGCGACGCTGCAGCGCCGGTAATCGTCACCTGCATGACGCCATCCATACCCGGCACATGAAACAATGCATCCTCTAAAATCTCATGAATGACGGCATTTAATCCCCTGGCTCCGATACTTAGTTTGGAAACCTTATCGACAATAACGTCGATCGCTTCCTCCGTAAATCTCAGCCGGATATGATTCTCATAATCAAATTCCCTCTGGTATCTGGCGATGATACTGTCTTCCGGTTCGGTCAACACTTTTTTCATCATTTCCTTATCCAGTCCATGCAGCACCGAGATTGCACCCAGACGTCCTGCCAGCTCCGGTTTCATCCCATACTCCATCAGATGCTTCACTTTGATATTGTCTTCGTTTATCTCAATATCCGACTGGTCGATCAGGCTGCTGTGAAATCCCAGACTCCCTTCCTTCTGCATATCTTTCCTAACGATTTTTTCCAATCCCTCAAAGGCACCGGCGCATATAAACAAAATATTCTTTGTATCCATCCGAAGCACGGTGTCATTTCCGGAACCGTTCATATAAGGGACATCTATCATCGTTCCTTCCATCATCCCAAGCATCTGTCCCTGAAGCTCCTGATTGATATCCATCCCCATGCTGTTATTCCTAGTCGGTATCATCTTATCAAATTCATCAAAAAAAACGATCCCATGTTCTGCCGCCTCCATGCACTTATCGGCTTTCAGGTATAGATTCAGCAACGCCTCTTCCTTATTTCTCCCTTTCCATGGGGTTGCAACAATACCACTGAAATCAGAAATAACAACAGGGACATTAACCAGTTCCTCTATCCTGCGGATAAGTTCCGTCTTACCACAGCCGGTAGGCCCGATCAGTATGACATTGGATTTGACCAGATCTTCCTCCGGATGAAGGACCCTCTGATAATGATTATAGACCGCTGCGCTGATACTGATCTTAGCAGCATCCTGTCCGATTACAAAACGGTCAAGATACTCCTTGATCCTGTCCGGAGTATATTCCCGCAGAAACCTTTCGCATTTTCTCAGGAAACCCGGATCATCCTTCCTAACGTCTTTTGTTTTCTCTCGTCGCATTTCCAGTCTTTTTCTTCCGTCTTTAAAAAACTGGATTTTATTGACGTCTATCTCTCCAAGCTGCAGATATCTTTTCTCCTCATCCGGTTCCTGCATGACCTCCCATTCCAGGAAATCAAAACATTCATCTATATCCTCATTGCATACGATCTTTTCCAATCTGATACCGTTAGCCAGCATCAGATCATCTGTATATTCTTCGGCCGCCTTATTGAGTATCGCCCAAAAAGGTGCCTGTCTGTCCCCCTCTTTGTAGGACGCGCCTAATAGCTTCATCACGCTTTCCAATACCTGTTCATCCCTATCGCGTAATAGAAATATATAGTAGATCACAATTGACAGGTAAGCGTAAATCACCATACCGTTAGTAAACGGCTGATCGTTCTTCTGATATAGCTTCAGACGCCTTTCCAAATACGGTGCATATGTTTCTATATTACTTTTTTCAAAAAGCTTCCTCATCCAACTCTCCTACATTCCAGTCCGCCACATCATCCTCCATACAAAGGATCGGCTTTTTTTCTCCCGACACAACTTCCTCTGTGATCGTAATACTGCTGATCCCTTTCAATCCGGGTGCCTCATACAAACATTGTCTGACAGCCCGCCTTACGATCTGATGCAGCGCCCTTGCTCCCGTCTCTTCCGCAAGTGCCATATCCGCAATCTTCTCCAGTGCTTCCCCGGTAAATTTCAATTCCCCTCCACAGGCAAGCCGGATTTCTCTGGTATACCGTTCAATCAGATTATCCTTGGGAACCGTCAATATCCTGATCATATCTTCTCTTTTCAGTGAGTTTAATACGGCAATCTCGCTGATCCTTCCCGCCAGTTCCCGTTTCATACCATATTTCATCAATACTTCATGCGTGATATTGTTCCTGCTGAAGCCTACGTCAATCTCACTCATCAAAGGATTGTTAAATCCAATAAAGCCTGACTGCTGCTCCTCTTTTACCTTGCTTTCGCGGACGCATTCCTCAATTCCCTGAAATGCACCCGCAAGTATAAATAAAATATGAGAAGTATTCATGGTAAAAACCCTGCCGCCAACCTTCAACTCCACATCGCTTCCCTCCAACATGGTAAGCATCTGTGACTGAACATCATCATGGACATTGACGCCCCGTTCGGAAAATACGGGCTGCAGCACCTTATCAAATTCATCCATAAATATAATGCCATGCTCCGCCTGCGCTTTTTTCCTGCCGGCTTTTTCCCACAAAGAGATCAACAGGTCCTCTTTATGCCTCCCTCTGTACTGCGACGCCCCCAAGGAAGAAACATCCGTACAGATCACCGGGTACTCCGTAATCTCTTGGAGTCTTCTCATAATCTCGGTTTTACCACAGCCGCTTGGTCCAATCAGCAATATTACATTGGCGGCAAAGTTTTCTCCCGGATGTTTGACCATCTTATCATGACGATATACCGCCACCGCCACCGCTTTCTTGGCAGCCTCCTGCCCGATAACATACTGATCAACATACTTCTTTATTTTTTCGGGCGTCAATCTCTCTGATCTCTTCTTTTCCTCCTGTCCGTCGGAAAAATATATCTTTTTCAAGCAGCGGATCCGCCCTAAAATAATCATCTCCTTTTTATTGTTACAACTCAGCAAAGCGCATCTAAGCAGATCCGCTTTTAAAAAATCCAAAACAAACTCCGCCCGCGCAGCAAAGATCCGTCTGTCATACATCAGATCCTCTTCCAGCTTATCCAGTATATGCATCAGGCTGCGTTCTTCGGGAGCAATGCGGCGATCCTCCAGAACACGCTGATACAGGATGGTAAGGTAAGCTACGCCTTCTGCATCTTTGGGACTGATATCTTCACAAACAATTGCAAGACGTTTAATGATGTATTCTGTAATAGCTTTTGTAGATCCTTCCATTTTAAAAATATTAATCATAACGTTTCCTTTCGCGCGGGCGTTGCCCTGTACGTCGTAACTCTACGCATACATTTTACATTTTTTCCTCCTGCTCCGCAAGCCTATTCTATATAGAAAACAATCTCCGGCCTGATTACCTCCGAAATCGCTTTTTCCCGACAGTGAATAATGATATCCCTGTTAGCATGCTTTATGGTAAACCGTTTCCTGAATACAATCTGATACTTTCCGGTCTCTCCTTTTTCCAGCAGACGTTCCCTGATATGGATATGGAACGCATTTTCCCCATGCATAAGCAATGCTGCGCCCAGGCGGCGTCTGCTTTTGTCTGCACGGACAGAATAAATTTCCGCCAGAGATGCCTTTGTTATGATCATCCAGACCATCAGATATGTCAGTCCCAAAATACCTGTTGTGATACCGGTCACCTCAATTGCTTTGACAACTGCCGAACTGCCATGAAGGATCGCCGTCTCCGCCGTTCTTCCGGACGCCATATTTTCTGATATCTGATGAAAAATTCTTTCCTGTGTAACGATGCCCTCATCTGTATCTCCGGAATCTCCGCTGTCGTGAGCTGAAGTGATCCTGTCATAAAATATGTCTATATCTCCATCCTCATGCCCTGTATGGCTGTCTCCGGTTGTATTCTCACCGGCTATATTGTCACCGGTACGTCCCCATTCGGATTGTCCGCCTGTAAACCCGCTGCCTGATATTCCATTTCCCGATATGTTGTTATTCGATATACTGTTCTCTGATATACTGTTCTCTGATATACTGTTCTCTGATATGCTGTTCT
>DLOP01000019.1 GCA_002478505.1 Lachnospiraceae bacterium UBA7481 | reverse complement strand
AAAAAGATCAATATGAAAAGCATTATGGGTATGTCAATCCTTATATTAACAGAGGGAAAGACTCTCGAACTGACCGCCGACGGCGTTGATGAAGAAAAAGCAATCGAAGAGCTGTCTGGCTGTTTCTTAAAATAAGCCATCTCTGCTCTGTGGATTCTAATCCGCCATCTTGATCGTATAGATCCTGGTAAGAGACTCATCTATCCGTTCTTCCGTGAGCGTACCGTCAGCAACTGCTGCCAGCACTGCCGCATATGCCTCCGCAAAATTAGCCGGCTTCATGATCATATCGGCTCCTGNNCCTGCAGCGCCATGACTGCCGCTTCTCCGGAATTATAATGATCCGTGATCGCTTTCTGATCCATATCCGCCGTAATGACAACTCCCTGAAAGCCTAATTCCCCACGCAGCACATCTGTAATCATCATAGAAGACAGAGAACAGGGAACTTCTTCCCCTACCGTCATATTAGACACCATGACCATCTGCGCGCCCGCCGTAAATCCAGCCGAAAAGGGCAGAAAATCAGAAGAACGCATTTCATCCAAAGTTTTTCCTGCAGCTGCCGTACCATTTGCCGGATCGCCGGATGCCGACCCCTGACCCGGAAATGCCGTCAGGCAAGTAATAACGCCAAAATCACTCTGCCCATTCACCGCTGACGGGATCATGGACGCTACGATATCTGCGTCTGTGTTAAATGCACGATTACCCAAGTAAGAACCTTCCGCCGGCACATCGCATACCGGTCCAAGATTCACATCAACCCCATATTCCTTCAAATAAGAACCTATCGTCAGATATGCCTGATATGCGTTGCCCGTGTCTCCGGAAGTTCCGATCTCTCCTGCCGCCTGCTGTGCCGCCACGCCGGTTGCATTGCCGGCAATGACATTGACCGCACCTTCCTCACGCACGACGATCCAAACTTTCGACGTGTATAAATCCTGATACATATTTTTTGTATTTGTGATCATCGTTTTAAACTGATCAGCATTCTGAACATTTCTTTCCGAATATACGATACCACCTACCGCGTATTCACCCAATGCCGCACGCGTCCCCTCCCCGGCCTGCGTCGCCGTCGTCACACCGGTAATAGATTCCGGCGTAACGATGAACAGATTCGCTATCTTCTGTTCCATCGTCATGGAAGCTATGTAAGCCGCGATCTCCTCCTGTAATGGATCGACCGGATCCGGAACCGGCACCTCATCCGACGATACTACATCTTCCGGCGTAGCAATTACACCGGAATTGTTCATTGATTCCGAATCGACGATCTGATTGCCCGAAATGATCCTCTGCTGATTTCCCAATTTAATATGCTCTATCAAAAACCGGATGCCAAAATATCCGCCCGTAAATACACCTATGATCAAAAGTACCAACACCAGATACGCGATCACCTGGTTTCTGATCCTTCTCCTACGCCGTTCTTCCCTGCGGGTATCCTTCTGATCCCTTCCGGCATTTTGATTTCTCCCGGAACTTTTTTCTTTCCCCATGATCTATAACCGCGCCTTTCCATTTTCCAGCTAATATCTGCATTAAATGAGCAGCCAAATTTCCCATCGCACATCCGTCCGACAGATATTGACAGATATCGACATATACAACCGATACAATCATACCATTTCTATGGAAGTTGCGCAAGACAAAAATGTTATGTAAATCCAAAAAACAGTGAATCGTTTTCCCATATAAAACAATTCACTGCTTTGCTTTTTCCTCTTTTCAGCAGCCTAAGCGCTGTAAAATATCCTGTCAGTCCGCCAGTCCGAAAATATCATGCGCCGCATTAACTGCCTTTTCCACTTCCTTCTCGTCGATCAGCACCGTAACGCGGATCTCCGATGTAGAGATCATCTTGATGTTGATATTACTGTTGTATAAACACTCAAACATCTTTGCAGCCACGCCCGGATTGCTCATCATGCCGGCGCCGACGATCGATACCTTTGCAACGCCCTTCTCGCACTCCAGCTTCTGATATTTCAGTCTTGACTTGTTCTCCTCGATTACCTGTACGGCATCATCCGCATAATCTCCGACTACCGTAAATGCGATATCCTGCGTATTGTCACGCCCTACGGACTGCAGGATCATATCGACATTGATATTGGCTGACGCCAAGGCATCAAACAGGCGGAATGCAGTTCCCGGCTTATCGCTCAACCCCACCACTGAAATCTTCGCACAGTTCTTATCGGACGCCACTCCACTGATTAACATTCTCTCCACTTTTACTTCCTCCTTCAATACTGTTCCTTCTTCATTGGTCAGACTGGAACGAACTACCAGCTGAACACCATATTTCTTTGCCATTTCCACCGAGCGGTTGTGAAGCACACCCGCCCCCAGCGTCGCAAGATCAAGCATCTCGTCATATGTGATCTCCGTAAGCTTCCTTGCATTCTTTACGATACGCGGATCCGCCGTATATACACCGTCCACATCAGTATAGATCTCACAGGCGTCCGCTTTTAACGCAGCCGCCAGCGCTACTGCCGTCGTGTCGGAGCCGCCACGTCCAAGCGTCGTATAATCCCCGTACTTATTAATGCCCTGAAATCCCGTAACAAGTACAATCTTTCTCTGATCCAGTTCATGCCTTATCCGTTCCGTATCAATCCTCTTCAGTCTTGCATTGGAGTAGTTGGACGTCGTGTGCATCGCCACCTGAAATGCATTCAGCGAAATTGCCGGAACGCCGAGCGCATCAAATGCCATCGCAGCCAACGCCACGCTGGTCTGCTCCCCTGTCGTCAGGAGCATATCCATCTCACGCTTTGAAGGATTGTGATTGATATTCCTCGCCATTTCAATCAGATCATCCGTCATTTTTCCCATTGCGGAAAGGACGACCACAACATCATTGCCTTTCTGGTACTCGTCGATACACCGCCTTGCCACATTATAAATCCTTTCTTTGTTAGCAACCGAAGTACCGCCAAATTTCTTTACGATTAACATATTCCTGCCTTCTTTCCTTTCTTACATTGATCATATCCATGCTTCATATTTATTATCTTCTGATCATCCCGATGATCTCAGGGATTTTTTCTGCCGCGTCCCTGTATTCCTGCTCGCTCATCTCACCTGTCAGGACGGCAAACTCATCCGCCGCTTCAGGTATCTGCACGATCTGTATCCCGCCAAATGCCGCTTCCGCCTTCTGCTGCATCGCATCAGGCATCCCTTTTATCCTGACAAGATACTGCTGCCGGAACGCCCCGTTATCCGTCAGCTTCTTTTCCGTCTCATCCCACGCTGCCGGAATGCTGCCGCCAATCTTCTTAACGCACTCCACCACATCTCCGACGACTGCGCTTGCGGTTGGAAGCTTGCCCGCGCCCCTTCCATAATAAAGAGAAGTGTCTAACATATTGCTGTGGAGCTGGATTCCATTAAATACATCATTGACGCCGGCGATCGGACTATCCGCCGGCACAAGCCTGGGACTTACCATAGCAAACTCGCCTTCCTTGGTAATCACGGAAAGACCAATCAATTTGATCTTGCAGTCAATCGCTTTCGCATATACAAAATCCTTTGGCGTGATCTTAGTGATACCCTCCGTATAGATCTGCCTGTAATCCACATTATGTCCGTACAATATGGAAGAAAGGATCGCTATCTTCCTACAGGCGTCATGACCTTCAATATCCGCCGCCGGATTACGCTCCGCATAACCAAGCTCCTGCGCTTCCTTTAATATAATATCAAATGCCGCGCCGTCACGTTCCATTTTGGTCAGAATATAATTTGTGGTCCCGTTTAAAATGCCTTCGATCCGGTCAATCTTTTCCGCCGTCAGCGCATCATTCATCGTGCGTATGATCGGGATGCCGCCGCCTACGCTAGCTTCAAACAGATAACTGCACTGATGCTCCCCCGCGATCCGCATCAGCTCTGCACCGTGCGCCGCCACCAATTCTTTATTGGAAGTGCATACGCTCTTTCCGTTCATCAAAGCTTTCTTGGTAAACGTATATGCCGGCTCAATACCGCCCATCGTCTCACAGATTACTTTGATCTCAGGATCTGCAAGGATCACCTCCACATCATGTACGATCCTTTCCTGAATCGGATCTCCCTGAAAGTCCCTGATATCCAATACATATTTTACATGGATCCCGTCTCCAGCCTTTCGGGCAATCTCCTTTTGATTGGTCTCTATGACTTCCACAACACCGCTGCCCACAGTGCCATACCCAAATACCGCGATCTGTACCATACGACTACCTTACCTTTCCTGATTCCCCTCTGAATACTTAAAATATACTTACGCTTAAAACATACTTAAATACATAAAAACGATATAAATACATACAATAGATGTATTAGCGAGCGCAACACGCTCTTAATATCCCGTTATAAAATAGAAAAATCTCATAACGTCAAGATTTTACCATAATTATCAGACATACGCAATAAAAAGTTCTTTTCTTTTATAAGATTTTATATTACAATATGATTACAATATGTTTAGTTTGTTCAACATCTGAAAGGAGACAGGGTTATGGCAAAGAAAAGTGGGAAAGTGATATTCTGGGGGCTTGTGATCGGAGCTGCAGCAGCAGGGACATATCATTATCTTCAAAATAAAAAGAAAGCGGCAACAGCTGAAGAATTTGATGATTTTGATAACTTTGAAGATGCCGCTGACGACACACATGCAAAGGACCGACATTATGTTCCTTTGAATCTTGACGATGCAAAAGCATTTGTCAGCAGTACCATTGACAAGGCAAAAGAAGCCGTTTCCAAAGTCAGCAAAAAGCTGCAAAAGGAAGATATCGAAGACGACGTGATCATTGATGATATTTTTGATGACAGCATTAACGACAGCGATGATACAACAGATGGCACAGATACTGCGGACACATCGGCTGCCCCGGCATCTGATGATGCGCAGGCAAAGGATTCCTCCACTACCGAAGATTTCTTTGACGACGCGCAGTAAACCGGTATTATATAAGACTTTAAACAGCGTTTTTCCAATTAACGCATTTTGCAAAAGAATAAACGCCATAATGAGAGTTAAGAAAACCACCACATTACTTCTATGGAAGTTATGTAGTGGTTTTTTGTGTTAATCATTTTCTCATATCAGTCCGGCTTTCCACTCCCTATTTCATACGCGACCTCAATTCATCCAACACTAACTCAGCCTGACTTCTATGTGCCTTAGTCGTTTTAGGTGAGGAAAGGATCGTTGAAAGAAGTCTTTTGGCTTTGGCATACTCTCCGGCTTCCATATTTAAAACCGCCAGCATATAATCCAACGTTTCAGCATTCATGCCGGCATATGGAGGCGTTTCCGCAGTCATAGCCTTGGTAAACCCCTCCAGCGCAATCTTCTGGTTTTCCCGTTCCTGAGCCTTAAGCGTCTCCATCGTTTCTTCGTATTCTTTCGTATCCTTCGGCAGCGTTTCCTGTATCCCCCTGTATATCCAAGACAGTTTCAGCGCAATATATGCTTTTTCACTATCCTTTGCCTGACGTACCACTGCATTCATCAATGCCAGCTTATAACGCAATATGGCTTCCTCATATGTAAGGACAACATTTTCCATCTTCATCGGCTTAAACCTTGGCATGATATTTTCCCGGAGCAGATTACGATGCGGCCTCGGCATCGGTCCGTGAAACTTGGTCAAACTGGCATATCCGCATTGATTACAGACAACAACATCATATTTTAAAGTATCCACTCCTTCATTATGCGGCCGCAGATCCAGATCATGCCCATAATTTCTGATCTTGTTATGACGTATGACAGACTGCTTAAATTCCGCATCGCACACCGGGCACTCAAATGTCTTCTGCAGAAGATA
The DNA here is from genome assembly GCA_002478505.1 of Lachnospiraceae bacterium UBA7481. Lineage (GTDB taxonomy): Bacteria > Bacillota > Clostridia > Lachnospirales > Lachnospiraceae > NK4A136. The sequence continues at coordinate 244 of DLOP01000019.1, read as the reverse complement.
ATCTTCCTCTTTAATCACTGCATTCCCGCCATTTTCCCCGTTATTTCCATCATCTTTTTTTTCTTTTTTGCTTTCAAAAATATCTGCATTTTCCAGGTCACCCAGTCCAAGCGACTCCAATCCACTAAGAATTGACATACATTAACCTTACCTTTCCTGATGATCTCAATCATATTAATCCCCATGCCGCCTTTGGCGGCTCAAATAGAAATGAAAAACGCTGCTTTTGCGTTTTTCGGTGTGA
>DLOP01000150.1 GCA_002478505.1 Lachnospiraceae bacterium UBA7481 | reverse complement strand
AGCCACGGCACGTCTGCCGGCAAGCTCTCCCATTCTGCTCTGTTTTGCGCCGCCGCCGGCTAAAATGATACCCATCGCTCTCATGCTTTATCGCCCTCCTTTATCAGAGATTTACCACTGGCAAGGGTCTGGTTAGGATAATCCGAAGCTTCCGTCTCACCAAATACAACCGTATTTTTACCGATTGTAACGCCTGCAGGAACCGTGGTATGTTCTCCGATGCAGACAAGTCCATGATTGTATATATGCGGGTCTGTTTCATTATCCACTTCCTCGCCAATACCTGTCTGGACATCATCTTTTATCGTAGTATTCTCTGCTATAATTGTCTTATTTAATTCGCAATGAGCACCGATCACCGTCTCATTCATAATGATAGAATCCCGTACGACCGTGCCTTCTCCGATCTCAACATTACATCCGATAATGGAGTTATACACCTCGCCATAGATCGCTGCACCTTCGCCGATCAGACTTCGCTCTACCACACTGTCTGCTGAAATATACTGTGGCGGCAATGCGTCCGACTTGGTATAGATCTTCCAATATTCTTCATAAAGATTAAACTCCGGAACAATGTCGATCAATTCCATATTGGCTTCCCAATAAGAATGAAGCGTTCCAACGTCCTTCCAGTATCCATTGTACTCATAAGCATAGATCGGAGCCTGATTCTGATGACAGTAAGGAATGACATGCTTACCAAAGTCAAGCGCCGGCTGTTCCGCCTTGGCGATCAGCGCTTCTTTTAACGTCTTCCATGTGAAAATGTAGATACCCATAGAAGCCAGATTGCTGCGCGGATGCTCCGGTTTTTCCTCAAAATCAACGATCTTGTGATTATCATCCGTAATTACAATACCAAAACGTTTTGCTTCCTCAAGGGGAACCGGCATAACTGCCAGCGTCACCTCTGCGCCATTCGCCTTGTGGAAATCCAACATAACCTCATAATCCATCTTATAGATATGGTCGCCGGATAAGATCAGCACATATTCCGGATTGAAGCTTTCCATATACGCAATATTCTGATAAATTGCGTTCGCTGTTCCGGTATACCACTCTGTGTTCGTGCTCTTCTCGTACGGAGGAAGCACCGTCACACCGCCAATATTACGATCCAGATCCCACGGAATACCGATACCGATATGCGTATTCAGCCGAAGCGGCTGATACTGTGTCAGCACGCCTACTGTATCAACGCCTGAATCAATACAGTTGCTCAACGGAAAATCAATGATTCTGTACTTTCCGCCAAAAGAAACTGCCGGTTTCGCCATCTTCCTTGTCAGTACGCCCAATCTGCTGCCCTGACCGCCGGCAAGCAACATGGCAATCATTTCTTTCTTGATCATGTCATCACCTCTGTCATAGTAAATTTGTAACCCTACTCATTTTATAAATTTCTTACCAGTAATTACCTTTTTCATTATAACATAGCTTTTTGTGAAAGTGAATATTTTTCCAAATATTTTTTCGCAGAAAACGAATTTTTTTTGTAGATTTTACATAATGAAATCCCTCAATTCCGCAAAGAATTTAAGACATTTTGTCATAAACCGCCACATATTTTTGTGAAAACTGCTAAATTTGCGATCTGAACCATAGGTTTGTCCGAACTATCCATGCTGTTATAATTTGTTTAATCAATACAAATTATGCGTCAAAAAATTGTCACCTTAAACCTTTTTCTTTACATCCATTATTTTGCGAGTATAATAAATTGTGAGGCAAAAATGTTTTTTAGAATATAATGATCATGTAAAGATCATAATGAGAAGGAGCATACAGGCACTATGTATCAGATAGATTTTAAAACTCCCATCCACGTTCATTTTATCGGAATCGGCGGCATCAGCATGAGCGGTCTGGCGGAGATCCTGCTATCCAGAGGATTTACGGTCAGCGGTTCCGACAGTCAGTCTTCCGCCCTTACAAAGCATCTGGAATCACTGGGCGCCGTCATTTATTACGGGCAGCGCGCAGACAATATCAAAGACGGCACCGATCTTGCCGTCTATACTGCGGCGATCCGGGAAGATAATCCCGAACTTGCCGAAGTCCGCGGACGGGGCATTCCCGCCTTAAGCCGCGCGGAGCTTTTAGGGCAGCTTATGCGGAATTACCAGATCCCCATTGCCATCAGCGGCACCCATGGAAAGACAACGACCACCTCCATGGTATCGGAGATCCTTCTTACTGCGGATACGGATCCCACGCTTTCCATCGGAGGCATCTTAAAGAATATCAACAGCAACTTGCGGATCGGCCATTCGGAATATTTCGTTACGGAAGCCTGCGAGTACACGAACAGCTATTTAAGCTTTTTTCCAAAACTTGCCATCATACTTAATATAGAAGAAGACCATTTGGATTTCTTTAAGGATATCCATGAAATCCGCGATTCCTTCCACCGTTTTGCATCGCTGCTTCCGACTGACGGTGCACTGATCATCAACGGGGATATCGAACGCCTGGAGGAGATCACCAAAGGACTTTCCTGCAAAATCATAACTTTCGGCAGCACAAGTCAAAGCGATTATTATCCGTCTGACATCACCTTTGGGGAAAACGGCTGCGCTTCCTATGTACTCCACCGTCCGGGCGGCGAGCCGGAACATATTCAGCTTTCCGTCGTCGGCATCCATAATGTATATAACTCGCTGTCAGCCATTGCCTTGTCGGAAATTTTGGGTCTTGACACAGCAACGATCAAAAAAGGGCTTTCCTCCTTTAGCGGAACCGACCGGCGGTTTGAGCGCAAGGGGGAAATCGGCGGCATCACCATCATCGATGATTATGCGCACCATCCAACGGAGATCCGCGCTACCCTGAATGCGGCGAAGGGTTATCCCCACAAGCGGCTTGTATGCGTCTTCCAACCCCATACCTATACACGCACCAAAGCATTTTTAGACGATTTTGCCGAGGCTCTTTCTGCGGTGGATCTTGTGATCCTGACCGATATTTATGCTGCAAGGGAGAAAAATACCATCGGCATCTCCTCGAAAGATTTAAAAGAAAAGCTGGATGCCTTGGGTGTGAAATGCTATTATTATCCCCTGTTTGACGACATTGAAAATTTTATTTTACAAAATTGCGGCGAAGGCGACCTGTTGATAACTATGGGTGCTGGGGACGTGGTTAAAATCGGCGAATCCATCCTCGGAAAATAATTTATCCACAATATCTACATTTTTAAGCGTTTATTGTGACGCCTAAAAATGTGGATATTTTTGTTTACATAACATCCAAATTCTAAAATTAGCAGATGGAATTATTCCATAGAAAAAAGGCATTCGTCGACAAATTTCTACATATTATGTCGATGCACCATTCACAATATCCACAATATCCACAATGCCGTGAAACCCCTATAAAATAAGGCTCTGAGGCAGTTTGCTGCTATTGATTTTTTATTCCGATGTGATATAATTCTCTTACAGGACTTCCGTCTATGGAAGTTATCGCATGGAGAGTAAATATGATACCATTAAACATCACATCGGATTCCACTGAAGGATACACGGTGTTATCTAATCGTTTCATTGATCAGTATATGAAGGACGCCAACGATGCGCAGATCAAGGTATATCTTTATCTGCTGCGCATGGTCAGCGCCAACCTTCCTACTGATATTGCCGAAATCGCAGATAAATTCAACCACACGGAAAAAGATATTATCCGTGCGCTTACCTATTGGGAAAAACTGCGCTTGCTTTCTATTGATTATGACAGCCGCCATAACATCACCGGCATCCGGCTGTGCCGTNNTATGCCGGATGCTGCCGAAACTGCGGAAGCTTTCTCATCTATAACCGTTACACCGGCTGTGGCGGCTTCCTCATTTACAGCAGCTACGAAGTCCGTGGCGGCTTCTCCCGCTTTGGAGATTGTCCCTGACAAACCAAGGCAGGTTTTTCAGGATTACGCAGCGGAAAAAAATTCTTATACATTGGAAGATATCGCCGCCTTTCAGGAGAATCCCGAAAGCAGGCAGCTTCTTTTTGCCGCGCAGCAATATACCGGGCGCACCATCAGCGGTCCGGAGATCAAGACGCTCCTTTTTATCTATGACCGTCTTGGTTTTGCGCTGGATCTTACGGATTACTTGCTGCAATACTGCATTGGACAGGGTCAGAAGAGTTTCCGCATTATAGAACAGACAGCCATCCGCTGGTATGAAGCTGGCATTATCAATATTAAGCAGGCAAAATCCTTCCAGCAGGCACAGCGCTCCGCTGTCGACCAGAAGACCAGCATTGAGATCATGAAACTGCTTGGGAAGCAGGGACTTCCTGCGAAAAAAGAGCAGGAATACATTATCCACTGGCTTGTAGAATGTGCCTATCCGATGGAGTTGATCGAAGAAGCGTGCAACCGCACCGTCATGAAAACGGACACAAACCGTTTTTCCTATGCCAATTCCATACTGGAATCCTGGCAGAATGACAACATCCGATCCTTAAAAGAGTTAAATGCCGCTGAAGCGGTTCGGAAGTCTAGGAGCAATGCCGTCCGTCAGTCCGCTTACGCAGTCCCGAAGAAATCCTCCGGTTCCTTCTGCAATATTGAACAGCACGACTATGACTTTGCTGAATTGGAAGCTATCGCATTAGAAAAAGCAAAGAAAGCGTTGACCGGTAATTAAACCATAAAAAGGAGTTTTCTATGCCTTTGACTAATCAGCAATATAACTTTATAAACCGCAACTACGAAAGACAGCGGGCTGTCAATGACACACAACTGGAACAACGTAAAACGGAGGTCTATCAGAAGATCCCGGAAATTTATGAACTTGACCAGAAGATCATTTCCACGTCCATGGAACACGCCCGCATACTTCTGGATCCCCGGAACAGCCGGCAGATATCCCAAAAAGAGCAGCTTGATACGCTTCATCAGAAGCTGGAAAATATGAAATCCTTGAAGCTGCAGCTTCTTACGGACGCAGGATATCCTCAGGACTATCTGGAGCCGCATTATACCTGCGAAGCCTGCCGCGACACAGGGTTCATCAATGGGAAGAAATGCTCCTGCTTCCGCAGGCAGGAAATCGAGCTTTTATATGACGCCTCCCAGATACGTGATCTTCTTAATACCAACAATTTTTCCCATCTATCCTATGATTATTATCAGGGAGACGATCTTGCGCTGTTCCAACATGCCGTAGCAACTTGTAAAAATTTCATAAATAACTTTGATTCAGACTACCGCAATCTCCTCTTTTATGGTACAGTAGGTACGGGAAAGTCTTTTCTCTCCGACTGTGTTGCAAAAGAGTTGATCGACCGAGGTAAATTCGTGATCTATTTTAGCGCGATCAGACTTTTTGAAAACATTTCATCCAAAATGTATATGAAAGAACAGTCTGAGCAGCTGCTTGATGCGCTTTATCATTCTGATCTTCTGATCATTGACGATCTGGGGACGGAATATGCCACCGACTTTACAAAGTCGCATTTGTTCAATATTGTAAATGAACGTATGTGCAACCGCAAAGCGGTGATCATATCTACCAATTTTACGACCATGGAAGAGATTAGGAATCATTATTCCGACCGTATATTTTCCCGCGTTTTTCAGCACTACGACATGCTGAAGCTTACCGGAACAGATATTCGCATACAGCAGAGAAGAAACGGCTGAACAGTTACGTTTTACAAACATTACAACATGCTAATTCAGAAAGCGAGGAACACATTATATGCCAATGCTCAAACAGGAAGTTCGTAATCTGGAGACGATCCCGGTGGGCACTCTTGGAATCATTCCGCTGGAGGGCTGCCGCCATCTCGGAGAAAAGGTGGACCAGTACCTTGTCAAATGGCGTATCGAGAGAGAGCACGCCCACGCGGACACTCTTTCCTTTGCAGGATATCAACGCGACAGCTACATACTGGACGCTAAAGTTCCTAGATTTGGCTCAGGTGAAGCCAAAGGCGTTATTATGGAATCCGTCAGGGGAACCGATCTTTACCTGCTGGTAGATGTGGGCAATTACAGCCTGACATATTCTTTATTTGGCAGACAGAATCATATGTCTCCCGATGATCATTATCAGGATCTTAAGAGGATCATCGCGGCAGTGGGCGGCAAGGCAAGAAGGATCACAGTCATCATGCCGTTTTTGTACGAAAGCCGCCAGCATAAAAGAAGCGCCAGGGAATCTCTGGACTGCGCGCTTGCACTGCAGGAGCTTGTGCAGATGGGCGTGGATAATATTATTACTTTTGATGCGCATGACCCACGTGTACAAAATGCAATCCCCTTAAATGGATTTGAAACCGTACAGGCTTCCTACCAGTTTATCAAAGGTCTGCTGAAGAATGTTGATAATTTAAAACTGGATTCCGATCATATGATGGTGATCAGCCCCGACGAAGGCGGCATGGGACGCGCCATCTATATTGCCAACGTGCTCGGTCTTGATATGGGTATGTTTTATAAGAGACGAGATTATACACGAATTGTCCATGGCCGCAACCCCATCGTTGCCCATGAATTCCTCGGCAGCAACGTAGCCGGCAAAGACATGATCATCATCGACGATATGATATCCTCCGGCGACAGCGTAATCGAAGTGGCTACCGAGCTGAAAGCGCGCAATGCAAACCGGATCTTTGTCTTTTCCACCTTCGGTCTGTTCACCAACGGTCTGAAGAAATTTGAAGAGGCTTACGAAAAAGGGCTGATCACGAAAGTCCTTACCACAAACTTAATTTACCAGCCACCCGAATTATTGGACAGCGAATGGTATGCAACATGCGACATGAGCAAATATATCGCTTATCTGATCGATACCCTGAATCACGATACCTCTATCAGTGATTTTCTGGATCCCAGCGAGCGCATCCAGACTCTGGTCAATCAGTATAAAGCGGAACATTCACAATAAACCTTCAAAGCAATTTGAGTCTCTGACTCAAATTGCAATTGAAAAATCATTGATTTTTCAATCTAATTCCGTGAGTTCGCAACATCCTCACGTAAAACAAAACTAAGGAGACAATTAAAATGAAAACATCAAGCAAGACTCTGTTCCTTGTACAGGCAGCTTTGATCGCTGCTCTGTATGTCGTACTGACCGACCTTGCCAACCGTCTCGGTCTGGCAAGCCAGGCAGTCCAAATCCGCTTTTCCGAAGCGCTTACGATTCTTCCCATTTTTACGCAGGCAGCGATCCCCGGACTGTTTATCGGCTGTATTTTAGCCAATCTCTTAACCGGCGCCATCATCTGGGATATCATCTTTGGAAGTATTGCCACGCTGCTTGGGGCAATCGGAACCTATGCCGTAGGAAACCTTTCTTTCAAAGGTAAAAAATGGCTTGCGCCGCTTCCTCCCATCATTGCCAATACATTGATCATACCATGGATCCTGTCCATTGCTTATCAACTGGAGGGTTCTATTCCTTATTTCATGCTGACCATCGGTGCTGGAGAGTTGATCTCCTGCGGAATCCTTGGTATGCTCCTGCTGTTGGGGTTGGAAAAACACGCCCAGCAAATTTTCAATGAAAATAAATAACTCGCAATACAAAAACGGCATAACCTGCGGGTTGTGCCGTTTTCTGTCTTATACCATAATTGCGCTTATTTTACCAAAGAATATCCGGATAAACCCCCTGCTCCTTCAGCTGTCTGATGGATTCCACAACAAACGGTTTATCTTCCTTGTAGGTTACGCCAAACCAACGGTCTCTGGAAGAAAGCACCTTGACCGTCGCTTTTCCTTCATGGATCATGCGCCCCACCTCCATAGGGATATAACATTCTGATTTCAGCGGATTTTTCTCTACTTCCGATGTGAAAAAGCGATCCATGGATGCCTGCAGCTCCTGAAAGATCTCCGGCACAAATCCCCACATGTTCATAGAAACCAGCATATTGCCCGGCAGCGGATGGTAAGTCGCGCCGTCGTCATCGGAATAAGCCGCTCCGTCCTCTGTCTTAATGATCTTAGTCCGTTCTACGATGGTCTCCAGATATCCGGCAGCGTCCATCTGACAGCATCCCCTCGCTACGGATCCATGCTCTGTCAGGGTATTCTGCAGTTCATAACCCACCATGCAGAACGGCATTTTCTCCTGCTCCCCTATCGTAGTTAAATAGTCATATAGGGACTGATATGCGCTCACACCATAGTAATCGTCCGCATTGATGACTGCAAACGGCTCTTTCACCGTATCTCTACATGCCAGAACCGCATGCGCTGTCCCCCATGGCTTTACTCTGCCTTCCGGTATGGAAAAACCCGACGGCACATCATTCAGATCCTGAAACACGTATTCCACCTGCATTTTTCTGCTGACAGCATCGCCGATACAGCTTCTGAAGTCCTGTTCATTTTCCTTTTTTATGATAAATACAACCTTTCCAAACCCTGCCCGCATCGCATCATAAATAGAAAAATCTATAATCTTATGTCCTTTATCATCGATAGGATCGATCTGCTTTAATCCACCGTAACGGCTGCCCATGCCTGCTGCCAAAATAACCAGAGTCGGTTTGAGTGACATATCTAATACTCTCCTTATCTTTTATTTTACCATGTCAGATTTCTAAGTTCATTATAACACCCGTTAATGTAAATTACTACTATCAGTTTTCTGACACCGACTCCACGATGCTCTTAGGCATCGCCTGCGCCGCAGATTCCAAAAAAGCTTTCTCCCACACGGCATCTCCCGCCTGGGCATAAGCAATGCTGAAAATATACTTATCCGTAATATAAAAATACTGCCATGTCTTATATGAAATGCCGTCTTTCTCATAGGCAAGGATCAGATCTACCTGCTGCCAGCCCTCTTTTTCCTCCTGCGTGCATCCCTCCAGATCAATCTCCGTTTTCAGGCCCAGTTCAAGCATATTTTTATAATCTTCTGCCGTCATAGCCATATAATCCGCCGCATGATCATTAGGCTGCCTATTGTAGCTGATATAAGAAAAATCCTGCTGCGTCTCACTGACATAGAACGCCTCCATATCCGTATTGTCATTGGCCGCCACAAATCCTGCCGGAACCGGATAGGATAATAAAGAATACTCCATTGCTTCCACCGGAATAATATTTTCAGAAATTCCCACTGCGATCTCCTGCGACACAGTCATCGGCGGATTCTGCGTATCATTTCTGTTACAGGCGCACACCACCGCTGCGCACAGCATAAGCAGCAATATAACGCGATATTTATTTATCATCTTCTGCTCCTTTCACAATCTGTATCTGCATTTTCCCCTCTGTTTATTCTTCCCCGCTGCTTTCATATATGATCCCATGTTCCATAAAAAATGTATGCCACAATTCATAGCAGTTGCCCAGGAGGTGGACGTCATCAGCCGTTACTTCCTGCCTGAGGTTGCCGTTTTCATCATCATAAACCTCATTGACATCAATATAAAATATATCATTTCCATTGGCAAGCTCTTTTAATGCATCATTACGTTCATTGATATTGGAGTTATTAAAATAAGGATCCTTTCTATCCAAATCACCGGTCACGTGCATAATCCCCTGAATCACGATAAGTGCATCCGGCTGCAGCGTCCTGATTTCATCCAAAACAGCCTGATAATTCCTGATAAAATACTCCGTATCAGCTGTTCCTATCTCATTAATACCTACCATGATATAAATCTTTCCATACTTGCGCTCCGTCAATGCTTCCCTTACCGTTTCATTATGTCCGTTTGTAGTAACCTTTGTATTCATCATATTGTAAATCGTCATAGATACTTTGGCAAGAAAATCCGCTTCTTCCATTCCGGCGTATTCATATACCCCCTGCATCCGCGAATCACCGATAAAGACTGCATCCGCAAAATAAGCATCATCCACTGCAGCAAATACCGGCCGGGGTTTTGTGCCGCCCCCATCGACCGAACCTTCCAAATCGTTATACAACAGGCTCTCCTCCAGAAAGGAATAACGCAGCAGATGCTCCGTAACATATTCCGCCGTCATACGATCATCCCCCGCCATACGGTCAAGCGCCATGATTTCCCGCAGCCCCCAACGTGCATTCTCTTCGTCAAACCCTGCGGATATAAGTCCGGAAGAATGATGCAATCTGTTTTCATCCGGAGAAAGACCTGCAGTCTCCACTGATTCTGTGGAAAACACCCTCCACGGGACAAAACCATCCCGTATGGCTAAGACCGCCAATACAGCTTTTTCGCCGTATCCCCGCACCATAAGGTTGCTGTAACCCATATAGGAAACCCATATGCCGTATCCCTGCAGGAAACATACCGTTAATACAATCAAAGCGGCCAGAGTAATGCCTTTTTGCTTCGCTTTTTTTATTTTTTGTTTATTCTCTGTCGGTTCCATAATTGCCTTCCCTAAAATTTATAATACAGGAACGGATTGTCCATTCCAAGAGCCAGACAGTACAGGCACAGCAGGAAAATGACATATGCCGCCAGTGTCCCATATCTGCTCCTCTGGATCAGTACAAGACTTTTCCTCACCTTCGGCACGCAGATCAGGATCGATACCATAAACAACAACGCATAAGTCTTTCCATAACGAAGATAATCTGCCGGATTGATATTTTGCACATAATCCATCTTCACAAAAGGAAACATCCTGTTCAGATAGACCATAAGTCTGTCGGTTTTCGTAATGGCAAATACTACCCAGGATACCGGTATCAGAAAAAGCATATAGATCCTGCCAAACACCCTTGACGCATCCAGATGTTTTTTTAGGAACAGCTTTTCCAGCATGATAAAGACAAACCATCCCAAACCCCAGAAAATAAAATTCCAGTCAGCGCCATGCCAGAAACCGGTCACCGCCCAGACGACCAAAAGATTCCTGATCATACGCACCCTGCTGCAGCGGCTGCCGCCCAGCGGAAAATAAAGATATTCCCGAAACCATCTGCCCAGCGTGATATGCCATCTCTGCCACAGCTCCGTCACACTTTTAGAAGCATAAGGATCCCGGAAATTCTCCGGCAGATAAAATCCCAGCATTTTTCCAAGTCCAGCCGCCATAACAGAATAGCCGAAGAAATCATAATAGATCTGGAACGAATACGCCCATGCGCCCATCCACGCTAGCGGAGTAGAAATACTTTCATAACCGATCCGCTCTATATCTGTCCAGAGGATGCCGATCTGATTGGCAATCAGCACTTTAAAACCCATCCCCAGAATAAAAAGCTTCAATCCATGATCAAATCCCACAATCGTCGTACGACGGTCCGCCAATCGCTTGTTTACCTCCGTATATTTTACGATCGGACCTGCAACAAGCTGCGGAAACATGGTGATATAGGCGCCAAGGCGAAGAAAATTTTTCTCCGCCGGATAACTGCGGCGGTATACATCGATCACATAGGAAAGGATCTGAAAAGTATAAAAGCTGATGCCGATGGGAAGAGGCAGCGATTCATCCGAGATGACCGGCAGCGTGATCCATGTAACATTAAATACCTCAAACTTCGCACATAAATT
>DLOP01000142.1 GCA_002478505.1 Lachnospiraceae bacterium UBA7481 | reverse complement strand
GAATATTTTGAGAAGAACGGCTATAAAAAAATTGCGGTTTATGGTATGAGTTACGCAGGCGAGACGTTAATTGATGAACTGAGAGATACGCAGATAAAAGTAGTTTATGGTATTGATAAGAATGCCGATACAATCTACGCAGATGTGGATATCTTATCGCTGGAGGATAATTTTAGCGATGTGGATGCAGTGGTGGTAACAGCGATTACATTTTTTAACGAAGTAGAGGAAAAACTTTCTGAAAAGATGGAATGTCCGATTATTTCACTGGAGGATATTCTATACGAAGTATAACGGAGATACAAAGCAACTTATAAAGAATGGATGATCACGTTATTGGGGGTATTAGGAGGCATGGGATAGGGATGATTATTGTTAGAATATGGGAAGGACTTGGCAACCAGCTTTTTCAATATGCTTTTGCAAGGGCATTATCTTTGTCAACAGACCAGAAGGTTTTTTTGGATATTCGAGAGACGGGAAGTTGCATGGGAGAACAGAATAAAGTTCAAAGAGAATGTGGATTGAGAAACTTTAGGATTTTTTTGCCTATATGTAATAATGTCCAGCATTTTTACCCATATATAAATGGGCCCCAGGTTATTAAGGAAGCTGCAAAGCGGATTTCAATCAATGGATGGCTGCCATATAAATATTATGAAGAATCTGAGTTGGGTTATCATGAAGAGTTATTAAGATTAGATGGAAACTGGTATTTGCAGGGGTGGTTTCAGGATAGCCGATATTTTGATAAGTATAGTGCAATTATTGCAAAAGAGATATTCCCTAGGAAAAAGATAAGGATAAGCAAAACACTACGAGAACATCTGAAAAGGTCTAATACCGTTTCTGTTCATATCAGAAGAGGTGATTATGCCAGAACATTTAACGCAATTCCGGATAGTTATTATGTGAATGCTATGAAACATATGAAAGAACTTGTAGATAATCCATTCTGGATTATCTTTTCTGATGAGCCTGACTGGGTTAAACGAAATATTGATTTTGGTTATAATTGCTATTATGTCAGTGGAAACGAGTGTTTAAAGGATTATGAAGAATTGTTCGTTATGAGTTGTTGCAAAAATAATATCATAGCTAACAGTACGTTTAGTTGGTGGGGCGCATGGTTGAATGGCAATCATGATAAAGTGGTGATTGCTCCGAATCACTGGTTTCTAAAAGGAATCTTTGGATGTGAGAAAAATATTCTGCCGGTAGAATGGATTCGAGAGTCTTTTTGAAATAATAAGGGGAAAAGCGTGCATGAATACTGTAACTATAATTGTTCCAATTTTTCACGGCAAAAAATATATTGATAATATCATAGATCAGCTTGAGAAATGTGCATCAGGGGGTGTTGGTAAATGCACTTTGGAGCTTCTGTTGGTCAATGATGATCCTGATGAACAGATAGGCGGCTTTTCTTCTGAAAAAATAGATGTACAAGTTATTGAAACCGATAAGAATAGAGGTATTCACGGAGCCAGAGTCAGAGGGTTAGACTATTGTAAAGGCGATTATGTTCTGTTTTTGGATCAGGATGACAGAATATATCCGGATTATTTTAATAGCCAGTTAGCGCATCTGGCAGATAAAGATGCTGTTGTATGTAAGATTCTTCATGAAGGGCGGCAGTTCTATGATACTAGAATGCCTTTTGAGAAAGTTATCAACAGGGAATATATAGTCGGTGTCAGAAATCCGATCATCTCTCCGGGACAGGTATTGCTCAGGAAAGATAGAATTCCAAAGATTTGGACAGAAGTTGAACTGAAAAATAACGGAGCGGATGACTGGCTGCTGTGGCTGTGTATGATTGCAGAAGGACAAGAGTTTGCATTGAATCCTGAACTTTTATTTGAACATGTGGTGGACGGGGAAAATGAGTCGATAAACGTAAAACATATGATGGATTCTGAGGCAGAGTTGTATGATGCAGTGAAAGCAAACGGAATCCTTAAAGGGCAGGAGCTGGAAAAGCTGCATGATGCGGTAGTAGCGGTGGCAGCAGCCCATATAGGAATACTGGTTAAGTTTCAAAAAATGTTTTTTGTATACGACACATGGCTGAGATTGCAGGAAGAGGATGCCAGTATATCCGCTTATCTACGACAACGTGGTGTTCACAGTATTGCAGTGTACGGATACAACCAGATTGGAAAAAGACTGTATCACACGCTTTCAAAAGAAGGAATATGCGTCAATTATTTTATCGATATGAATGCAGAGTACCTGAAAGAGGAAATACCGATATATCAGCCGGAGGCTGCGCTTCCGCAGGTGGATATGATCATTATATCGTTGGTGGAAGCGGTAGACAGTATAAAGGAGAAACTGTCTCATTTGACGAAAATTAAAGTATGTGGAATTATGGAATTGCTTGGCCAGATGAAGATGTTTTCCAAGTCGCATCTGACAGGAGAGGACAACGGGATATGAAATATGTGATCTTTGGAACAGGAGAGTATTACATTCGATATAAGAAATGGTTTGCAAAGGAAGATATCGTTGCGTTAATTGACAACGCTGTTGGTAAACAGAATACATATTTGGATGGAATACAGGTCCTCTCCCCGAAACAAGGGGTAAAACTTGCATATGATGCGGTTATAATTTTGAGTTTCTATGTGAAGGAGATGAAAAAGCAGCTATTAGAGCTGGGAGTTCCGGAAGAGCGTATTTATCATTTCTACGACCTTCACAATTTAATTTGCCGGAGCGATGAGGGACAGGCGGCAGATTATAAGAAACCCGTACAATATTATGGTGGAGCAGAAGCTGTGGAGAAGTCCTCCTGCACTCTGCTTTTGTCGCATGATCTTACCTTAGGTGGACCTGCGATTGCTTTATATCATATGGCGAGAGTGCTCAGAGCACGAGGAGATAAGGTTGTATTTGCATCGACACTGGATGGACCATTGAGAGAGATGTTGATCTCTGAGGGGATTCCCGTGATTGTGGATGTGAATTTACAGATAGAAACCATGCGCGAGGCAAAATGGACAGCAGGATTTTTACGTATCGTATGTAATACGATAAATTTTTATGTGTTTTTATCAGATAGGGTTACAAAAGTGCCGGTTGTGTGGTGGCTGCATGATTCAGCATTTTTTTATGCGGGCGTAGATAAGCAAATACTTAGGGGATTGAACCGGGAGAATATGCAGGTTTATGCAGTAGGACCGGTTGCAAGGAAGGCACTGGTCCAATTTTTACCGGATATAGAAATTGGTGATTTGATTTATGGAGTTGCTGACGAAGCGGCATTTTGTGATAAATCGAGTGATGACAATAAGAAAATTTGTTTTGTAACGATCGGATATATTGAAGCCAGAAAAGGACAAGATATTCTAGTGCGGGCGATTCAAAAAATTCCGAAAGAGATTCGCGAAAAAGCAGAATTTTATCTGATAGGACAAAACACATCTCAAATGGCGGAGAGTATTAAAGAAACAATACAAGATATTCCGGAGATTATCATGACCGGGACTATGGACAGGAAGGGAATTCATGATATACTTGAATGTGCAGATGTCATGGTTTGCCCGTCACGAGAGGATCCGATGCCGACAGTAGCAGCTGAGGCGATGATGCACAAAGTAACCTGTATCGTATCAGATGCGACAGGCACAGCAG
This sequence comes from Lachnospiraceae bacterium UBA7481, assembly GCA_002478505.1. Classification (GTDB taxonomy): domain Bacteria; phylum Bacillota; class Clostridia; order Lachnospirales; family Lachnospiraceae; genus NK4A136. The sequence continues at coordinate 3,406 of DLOP01000142.1, read as the reverse complement.
AATATATTTGCAGCGGGATAGACGGGATGGTATTCCACAGTGAGGACGAACAGGAATTGACCGATAAGATCATCTGGTGCATAGAACATCAAGACAAATTGGTTGATATGGGAATACGTGCAAGAGAAATTTATGAGAAACAGTTTTCTATGACAGCTTTTGAGAAGATGGTAAAGGAAATAATGTAATATTGAGAGTGGATACGCATCTGTCCATGAAAAAGAACAGCAACCGAAATATGCCATAAGAAATATATAGTAAGGGTATTGAAAATGAAAAAGAGAGAGATTTTGTCTATTATAGATTCTTTGGAAAAAATAAATATATCTGTTACAAAAAATCTTGAATCCAATATCCCTGTGACAACAGAAGTTTTGGCTGATTGTCAGGATGCGGCAATCCAAATTGGCAATACAATTGAAAAGCAGGGACAGGAAGCTGAAGAGATTGTTCACATATTGGAAGCCTATTGTGAGAATATCTATCAGATGAATTGCGCGCAGGCGGATGTCAATCTATGCAGAAAACTGACCAAGAAGATTCAAAAGCAGTTAGTGCAGATTCGTAACCGTGTGAACTATGATCTGCCGGATGATAAGAAACAGGTTGTTTTCCTGCCCTATAAGGCGTCTATGTGGGACAGCCTGGAGAGTGTCTGGAAAGCGGCATACGCTGATCCGAATTGTGATGCGTATGTCATACCTATTCCTTATTTTGATAAGAATCCTGACGGAAGTGCCCGGGAAATGCACTATGAAGGAGATCAGTATCCGGAATATGTGCCAATTGTATCGTGGCAACAATACGATATAGCAACAGAGCATCCGGATGCGATTTATATACATAATCCATATGATGAGTATAATCTGGTAACCAGCGTTCATCCTGCCTATTACTCTAGGGAACTAAAAAAATATACGGATGAATTAGTGTATATACCTTATTTTGTCTTGCAGGAGATAGAGCCGGATGATCAGGCGGCTGTGCAGAGGATGGAACATTTCTGTACAGTCCCTGCGGTAGTTCATGCGGACAAGGTAATTGTGCAGTCAGAGAAGATGCGGCAGGTATATATTAATGTGATGTCAAAGGCAATGGGAGAAGATACGAGAGAGATCTGGGAAAAGAAGATATTTGGATCGGGTTCCCCTAAGATAGATAAGCTGCTGAATACAAAAAAAGAAGATTTGGATATTCCGAAAGCGTGGTTGAAGATTATTGAAAAACCGGATGGCAGTCAAAAAAAAGTTGTTTTTTATAATATAAGTGTCTCAACTCTTCTTTCTTATAATGAGAAATTACTTCAAAAAATGGAATCCGTGTTTAGGATATTTAAGGAGAATCAGGATAAAGTGGCGCTTTTGTGGAGACCACATCCGTTGATCAAGGCAACCATTGAGTCCATGCGTCCGCAGCTTTGGGTAGAATATAAGAAGTTTTTGGAGCGATATCAGGAAGAAGGCTGGGGGATTTATGACGATTCTGCGGATGTAGATCGGGCGATTATTTTAAGCGACGCATACTATGGGAATCCTAGTAGTGTGGTACAGTTGTATCAGCAGACAGGGAAAAAAATTGCGATACAAAGTATTACAGACATATTTTGCAGTGTAGAAATAATCAATGATCAGGAGACCGTTTATATTTTTACAAAGGATTCGCAAAGCCTGTTTGAATATTCTAAATCGTCTGGATTATTTAGATTATGTGGTATGGTACAAACTAAATTAGAACAGATGTTTACTTGCGCAACATTATATGAGAATAAAATATACATCCCCCCTTATGATGGAGACTGTATTCGGGTCTATGATATATACCAAAAGAAGTTTTATAGTATTCCATTAACACAGACGTCGGATGGGAAATTGAATAAAATGCACTATCTGACATGCTTTGGATATGGGGGAAAGATATATATATTCGGGGATGATGATTCCGTAGTGCTGTCTTTGGATGTAAGAGATGAATCAGTACAGGAACTTTCAAACTTTATTAATGGGTTTAAAAAGCTATACGGATATGAAGTAGGAGTGCATACTAATAAAAGTGTATGTATTGTAGAAAACTTTTTTTGGATGCCAATGAGTTGCAATAATATTATACTGCAATATGATATACAGAAAAAGGAATATTGCTTTTGGACTGTCGGTATAAGAAAAATGCAGTATGCGACAGTAAATTTTGATGGGAAATATTTCTGGCTTACAGGGAATCAGAAAGTGATTGTCAGATGGGAAAAAGAAAGCAACAGTGTAAAAGAATTTGAAGCATTTCCAACCGGGTTTGAGAGTTCAAATGGTAGTTTGGGATGGTACGATTTGTTTTTATGCGGTCTTTTGTTGAAAGATCAATTATACTATGCACCATTAGATTCAAATATGGTTATTAAATTTGACATAAAGAAAGAAAAAATGGAATGTATCTTAAAAATTGATTCCGATCATGTATGTTTGAATATGGAGAAAATGAACGAAGATATAATATATTTAGAAGAGTATGACCAAAATCTTTCTCCATATAAAACGTACTTGATTGATTCAAAAGGAAAATGTGAGAAAATTTCCTCGCGTCTTAGCGAAAAAGATGATGTTAATGTACTTGCCGACTGCATAGAACAAAGAACTGAAATGTTGGAGAATCATCCAAATTTTCTAAAATATTTTTTAAATCAATTGTAGAAGAAATCATAGTTTCCGCAAAGGGGTTCATTTGAAAAATGATTGAAACAATTATTGATCAGTATAAAAATAGAAAGATTGCACTTTACGGAATAGGGACGGAAACAGAGCGGTTCTTAACAGAATATGGGAAGGAACTTTTGATTGTCGGCATATTAGATGGATTTAGATCGGATGGCGAGATTTATGGCTATCCGATCATTCCTATTTCTGAAATACCTTCAAAGGATGTGAGTCTGATCATTGCTGTAGCCCGTCCCGGATCTTGCAAAGCAATTGCAAAGCGGATCGGTGAGTTTTGCCGTGCGTGCGGTATTGCCCTGTTTGATGTGAGGGGCAGGGATTTGCTTATCAACACAAGTGTTTCCTATGAATTTAAGAGCCTGAATGGAAATACAAAGCAAAGACTTTTTGATATGGCTTCCAATGCCGACGTGGTTAGTTTTGACTTATTTGACACACTGATTACAAGAAAAGTCTATACATATACGGATGTTTTTGAACTGGTTGATCTTAGACTGCGTGAAAAGGGGATCAGTATACCGGATTTTGCAAAGCTTAGGTTGTATGCAGAAAAAGAACTTTCAAAAGATAACGCGCCGGGACTGGAGGATATCTATGAATTTGTGCTGAAGAGTGTCGGGGATAGTTTTATTTCGGCTTCAGAGCTTGCCGTAATGGAATGGGAGACCGATTTATCCGTTATGCTTGCAAGAGATGCTGTT
>DLOP01000165.1 GCA_002478505.1 Lachnospiraceae bacterium UBA7481 | reverse complement strand
GTTCCAGAGGATCCCACAACAGCGTGCGGAGCACGTTCCGGTTGTCCAGCATGTCCTGGGCGGCTATCTGCAAATAGCCTCGGTACAGGTACCGTTCGTGGCTGGCGACCGTGCCGTTTTGGGTGACTTTCTTCATGTAGCGGCGTCCCTGGTAATCGTAGCCGCACTCAATAATCGTGTTTCCATTCCGGCTGGTGAAGCTCACCGCGCGGTTGACCGTATTATACAGATCGTCCAGCCACCCTGAAAGGCTTAATTAACGTCTGAGTTGAGAGCAGAATGGGTAATACTGGTGTATACTGATTAAGTTTACTGATCATCTAAATATCTTTCCTTTACATTTATAGCCCTTTGTTTTTTATACACTCTGTTATTTTTTTCTTATTCTCCATATTCGAGTAGCCGTATTCAAAATGCAGAATAAACATCAAAGTGAAAAATATAATATTATTATTTCAGAATCCAATTAGAAGAGAAAAATTCGGAACAAATTAATATATGGCTATAGCAGTTCATGCAAACCCTGTTTTTAAGAGTACCTATATTTTTCCATAGAATAGCTAGCCAGCAGCATAGATTTAAAAATGTACAAATTGCATATGACGTATGTTTTTTTTAATATAAATTACATATCTAATATTAAATAAATAAGCGAATACATAAAACCTGAAAAAGCCATTCCTAAAAGAAAAAATTGTACTTGTTTTAATCGTCTGAAAGACATATTTCCTCGGATAGCAATTACAAGATAAAGTTCATCTGGATTCCAATGCTCATTTATCTTACAAAGAACGTATACAACTATAGCCACATAGGACATCAATAATAATGTGTACACAGAACTTAGGAATATAGCGATCACAACGCATCCGCCAGACTGGTACAGAGCTAACAGAATGAGTGCACATAAAACAATGAGAAATAAAGAGCCTATAATTTCAGCACTAATTTTGTATTTTTTAACTATATTCTGAATTTCTCTCCTTTTATAGAACTTTTCTTCTTGCTTTGTCTTTGATGTTAACAAACACATCAAAAAGGACGAAATGAGAACCCACAGTATAGAAGACATAAATCTACATTTTTAGTTCAAGACAGGCCATGGTCTAGATGGCAAAAGTGGTGAAGTGGGAGGAATCGTACGGGTAGATAAACGTTCTGCAGTTCCCTCAACAGAAGTTTTCTCCCCAACAATAACTTGAATCGTACAATCATCTATATTATCTAAATCCGATGAAATACCCCAGGATTGGATTATTCCTTTTGCCAATGCTTTGTTAGTTATTTTAAGAGTATATATGGTAAATTCTTCTTTAACATAATATGTCCACATATAATTATTGGTTTGGATTAAAACAGCCTGTTCGTATTGAAGTTTAGTTACTGATTTTAATTTTCCATATTTTTTAAGTACACTGATTTTATTTTGTAATTCAACAATTTTAGTAACAACTCTTTGATTTTTTGAAAGAACTTGCCCGAATTTTTGGCAACTTTTCATTACACTTACTCCTGGAATGATAGCACCAGAAACCGCTGCAGCACCTACAGAAACCCAATCAATATCATCAGCAGGTTTTCCCTCTATAATATTAGTAGTAACTTGAATTCCTATGTCAACAGCAGCAGAAATTGCTGCAGACACTAGACGATCAAAAAATAATCCGCTCCTATCAAAACTATCAATAGGATTATTATCAACAAACCCGTACAGATTCCACCCCCCTTCTTCAGCGATGGGGTCGCGGTTGATCCACCTTCCGTCTTTGGGGTTGTAAAAGCGGTAATTGTAATAGACCAGGGCGGGTTCTTCGTCGTGCATCTCGCCGGACCACTGGACGGGCTGGACGAGTCTTCCGGTGCGGGTGGCTGTTCCATAGGGGGAGTAATCGTAAGCCGCCGCGATCGTTCCCTGTGCGTCGAAGACTTCCGTCACATTCTTGATGAAGTCATGGCTGTAAAAGTAGATAGCATTATCTTGAACCAAAACCAATGACCTTGTTGCCACTGGTTTCAGAGGATTCCACAAATTTGTTTATTAATTAAAATAATAATGACGATATAATGAATAAAATGATAATTCCTAAAATGAAAAATAGAATAGATGATTTATAATTATTTAAGGATTTATATGCTCAATTACTTTACTCTTTATATTAGTCCATGGAATAGGGCCTACTACCCTGCTGTCCATGGCATTTCTGTCTAAACAGAGGATGTAGAATGTATTTTTCGGAATAATCATATTCATATATTTCTGCTTCATTTTATATCCTTCCAACACATTTGGTTCTGATTTCGTATAAACATATTGGAAAGGTCTAATATGAGCTATTTGATCATTAATCCATATATCACCATGTTTTAACTCTAGATGTTCATTGGGAAAACCAACTACTATTCCTAATGTACTTGTATTGCTAGGAATGGATGTGTAAGAAGGAAAATTCCAATGAACTATATCTCCCCGTTTTAATTCATCTATATTGTGAATGCGTTTCATGATAACGATTGATCCCGTTGGAACTAATGGTTCCATAACTGGCGACTTCATTACGTATACTCGTAAAAATATGGTCAATAACCAATATATTAAAGCAGCACATAAGACTGCGATTCCTGCGACAATATAGAATTTCTTTCTTTTGATTTTCATTGCTATGCTCTCCAATCTTCTGGGAAATTAGTACCACACAGACTACCTGTTCCTGACAATTTTACACACTCATAGGTTTTACTTTGAACTCTCCCTGTATATCGGGGTGCTTCATCGGAATTCCTTCCTCCGACTTCCTTCCACTTGCAAGATAAATCATAACCATCAAATGTTGCAATTTTTTCCCATCCATTACATAAAGTAGTTGTATTGCCAATACGATTAGGGTTGTTACCTAAATTAATTTTAAAAGGTTTATTCGTTCCTTTACACTTCAAACAAATTGCTATTATTCCAGAATTCTCTGCATCTTCTTCCCAATATCCTGGAATATAGGGTCCATTAAGATCAGTTATAAGAGATTTTTTTATTTTTCCTATCAATCTTTTAGTTATAAATCGCCCCAATGATAATAATCCCAAATAATCTGTTGTATATATTATATTTTTATTAAAACTATATAAATTCCATCCCCCTTCTTCAGCGATTGGATCGCGGTTGATCCACCTGCCGTCTTTGGGGTTGTAATAGCGGTAGTTGTAATAGACCAGGGCGAGTTCTTCGTCGTGCATCTCGCCGGACCACTGGACGGGCTGGCCGAGGCTGCCCGTACCGGTCACGGCCCCATAGGG
>DLOP01000144.1:12971-19674 GCA_002478505.1 Lachnospiraceae bacterium UBA7481 | reverse complement strand
AACGCATAAAGGCGGAAGAAGAACGCAAGCGGGCAGAGGAAGAGGCTGCGCGTAAAGCAGAGGAAGAGCGCAAAAAGGCGGAAGAAGAGCGCAGAAAAAAAGAGATTGATGAATTGCGTGCCGAAGCGATGGATATGGGCACAAAGGCTTTAAATAAGGCGAAAAAATCCGTAGAGACGGCAAGGACAGATCTTGAGGCGGCATTAGATAAGTTTCATATGTATGACCAGAAGGCCGGCAAGCCTGCAGATGGTAAAGAGATGACAGAGACACTTTGTGAGATTGAGGAAATCTTAGGTATCCTTTATTATCAGGAGAAGTCATTTAAGCTGGCAGCGCCGCTTTTAAAAGATGCAAGCGAGCATGGAAAGAACCGGGCAAAGGTCTATATGGCGGAGTGGTGTCTGCGGAGCCGTAAGGAGCTTCCAGAAGATCCGGAGGAATTGAAGAAAAAGCTGGAAGAAGCTCTGGCGGATGAGAATTTGATGAAGAAATACCCGGAAGATCAGATGCTGGCAAATATGATTCTGGCACGGATCCATCTCGAGGGCATCGGTGTGAAGAAGAATCCTGCGGAAGCATTTAAGTATTATCTAAAATGTGCGGAGCTTGGTGATGTGGATGCGATGGCGATGGTGGGCAACTGCTATCTGTATGGCGAAGGTGTAAAGAAGGACACCAAGACGGCGTTTACATGGAATGAAAAGGCGGCTAAGGAAGGCAATGAACGGGCGATCCGTAATGTGGCAGTCAGCTATGATTTCGGAACCGGTGTAAAGAAGGATCCGAAACAGGCGGTAGAGTGGTACAAAAAATTGCTGGAGATCCTTGGCAATGACAGATTTGCAAAATACAGGATTGCGATATGCTTAAGCGACCCTGACCGCGATTATGGCATCAAGCCGACTCAGGAGATGTATGAGGAGGCGATCTCTTATGCGAAGCAGGCTGTCGAAGAAGGTGAGAAAAATGCCAATTATGTTCTGGGTTATTGTTACACCTTTGGCAAGGGCGTCAACAAGGATCACGAGCAGGCATACCAGTATTATGCCAAGGCAGCTAATCAGGGACATCAGAAAGCAAAGGAAAAATTGAAGAATTTTGTGAAGACTAATATGGGATATGTTTACAAGTAAAGGAAAATAGGAAAAAGGGAGACCTAAGGTTTCCCTTTTTTGTGGATTTTCTGGAAATGTCTTGACTTTTTATAGGAGTTTATTTATAATTAACTCCGTGAGTTTTTGAAATCGTGGCGGGGTGTGGCTCAGTTTGGCTAGAGCGCCGTGTTAGGGACGCGGAGGCCGCAAGTTCGAATCTTGTCACTCCGATTGGACTCTGCTGAAGAAGTCTTGTTTGATCGCAAGGCTTCTTTTCGCAGAAAGACAGAACTGTTACAGATAAGATTCCGGCATTTATAAAAACAATCCGGACAGGATATATGATGGGGAGCAGGAGACTGCTGGGAATACAGATGGGGGAATGGATAAAATGATAAAAAGCATGACTGGGTTTGGACGCTGTGAGATGGAGGAGGACGGCCGTAAGTTTACGGTAGAAATGAAGGCGGTCAATCACCGATACCTTGATGAGAATATTAAGATGCCTAAAAAGCTGAATTTTTTTGAAGCGTCTATTCGCAATCTGATGAAGGAGTATGTCCAGAGGGGCAAGGTGGACATTTTTATCACTTTTGAGAATTATACGGAAGAAAATGTCACCATTAAATACAATCATGATATTGCGTCGGAGTATCTTTCGTATTTGAAGCAGATGAAAGAGGAATTCGGACTGGAGGATGACATCCGTGTATCCACGCTTTCACGTTATCCGGAAGTATTTACGATGGAAGAACAGCCGATTGATGAAGATAAGCTCTGGGAACTTCTGGAAAAGACGCTGAGGGGCGCTGCCGAGGCATTTGTAGAAGCCAGACAGCGGGAAGGCGAGAATCTGAAAAATGATCTGATCGGTAAGCTGGACGGGATGTTGAAGTTGGTAGATGAAATCGCGTTAAAATCACCGGAGATCATCAGGGAATATCAGGAAAAGCTTCGGGCAAAGATAAAAGAGATGCTTTCCGATGTGCAGATTGATGAAGGACGTCTGCTGACAGAGGTTACGATCTTTGCGGACAAGGTCTGTGTGGATGAGGAGATCGTCCGGCTGCGCAGCCATATCGAAACAACGAAAAAGACGCTGATGGACGGCGGAAGCATAGGACGCAAGCTTGATTTTATTGCTCAGGAGATGAACCGTGAAGCGAATACAATTCTTTCTAAGGTAAATGACTTGAATCTTTCGGCTTACGGGATCGAGTTAAAAACAGAGATCGAGAAAGTACGCGAACAGATTCAGAATATAGAATAGTTGAGGACGCTTGAGTGAGTAAACTGATTCACATTGGATACGGTAATGTTGTAAATGTAGAGAAGATCATTTCGATCGTAAGTCCCGATGCTGCGCCGATCAAGCGTCTGGTACAGCACGCGAAGGAAAACGGTCTTGCGATTGATGCGACCCAGGGGAGAAAGACCAAAGCGGTGATCGTGATGGAAAATCAGCAGGTGGTTCTTTCCGCACTCCTGCCGGAGACCATCATGGGCAGGGCACAGGCAGAGGACGGTGAAATAGGTGAAACGTGAAGGGATTCTTGTAGTGATATCAGGATTTGCCGGAACCGGTAAGGGAAGTGTGGTCAAGGGGCTGATGGAGCGGTATGAGCAGTATGCGCTGTCTGTTTCCATGACGACGAGGCAGCCGCGTCCCGGAGAGGAAGAAGGAGTTTCCTATTTCTTTGTCGATAGAGACCGTTTTGAAGAGGAAATAGAGAACGGCGGTCTGATCGAGTATGCTTCTTACTGCGATAATTATTACGGAACGCCTAAAAAGTATGTACAGCAGCAGTTAAATGAGGGCAGGGACGTCATTCTGGAGATTGAGATCCAGGGGGCGCTTAAGATCAAAAAACAGTTCCCGTCGGCACTTCTTCTGTTTATTGTACCGCCTTCCGCGGCAGAGCTGAAAAGACGGCTGGTCGGCAGAGGAACGGAGACCCCGGAGGTCGTAGAAAAGCGGATGCGCAGAGCGGCGGAGGAGGCGGAAGGAATCGGACAGTATGATTATGTCATCGTCAATGATTCCTTGGATGACTGCATCAGCAAAACCCATGAAGTGATCAATGCCGCCCGGTTAACGCCGGTACGCAATGAGGCGTTTATCAAGGGCATTCGGAACGAATTGGCTGAAATGAGCCGGAAATAAATAATAAGGAGAATGAATTATGTTACACCCATCTTACACAGATCTTATGGAAGTGGTAAACAGTGAGGTTGAGCCGGGAGAAGAGCCGGTTGTTGCAAGCCGTTATTCCATCGTTATGGCAACGGCAAAAAGAGCAAGACAGATTATTGCGGGCGATGAGACGCTGGTTTACAGCAAGGGGAAGAAACCCCTGTCCGTAGCAGTAGAAGAATTAAATGAATCAAAGATAAAAATACTTGGCGACGAGGATTAATACAGCCATAATAGCGTGTTCTTTGAATGTGTTCAAGGACGCGCTATTTTTGGGTTGCAGTATGGGAGATATCTTTTATGAATGTGTTGCTGGTCTCGTTGGGATGTGATAAAAATCTGGTTGATAGTGAAATGATGCTGGGCATGCTTGCGGATGCGGGGTATCAGATTACGGATGACGAAGCCGAAGCAGATATTATCATTGTCAATTCCTGCTGTTTTATCATGGATGCAAAGCAGGAAAGTATTAATACCCTGATTGAGATGGGGGCGTTAAAAGAGCAGGGAAGATGTAAGGCATTGATCGTGACCGGCTGTCTGGCGCAGCGTTACGCGAAGGAGATCCATGAGGAGATCCCGGAGGTGGATGCCGTTATTGGGACCACGGGAGCCGATCAGCTGATTGCGGTGATCGAAGGTATTTTTGCCGGCAAGAGCAGGGATGCGGTTATGGGAGTCGATCATGCGCCGCTGTACGGTAAAAGACGGATCCTGACGACAGGCGGCTATTATGCGTATCTGAAAATCGCGGAGGGATGCGATAAGCATTGCACCTATTGTATCATTCCGAAGGTCAGGGGACATTACCGCTCCGTTCCGATGGAGGCGCTTCTTACAGAAGCGGAAAAGCTTGCTGAACAGGGCGTAAAAGAACTGATCCTTGTAGCGCAGGAGACGACGGTATATGGGCAGGATCTTTATGGGAAGAAATCATTATCGGAGCTTCTCAGAAGGCTGTGCAGGATCGATGGGATCGAATGGATACGCATTATGTACTGCTATCCGGAGGAGATTGATGAGGAATTGATCCGGACGATGAAGGAAGAGAAAAAGATATGTCATTATCTTGATCTGCCGATCCAGCATGCAGATGATCAGATCCTTCAGAAAATGGGGCGCAGGACAAATAGGAACAGCCTAAGAGAGATGGTAAGAAGGCTGCGTTATGAGATCCCGGATATTTGCCTCAGAACAACTTTGATTACCGGATTTCCGGGAGAAACCAGAGAGATGTTTGAGAATCTTGCTTCCTTTGTGGATGAGATGGAGTTTGACAGACTTGGGGTATTTACATACTCTGCAGAGGAAGATACACCGGCAGCAGAGATGCCGGATCAGATCGCAGAGGAAGAGAAGGAATTTCGTAGGAAAGAGATTATGCTGTTGCAGCAGGAGATCGCATTTGAAAAGGCGGAAGCTATGGTCGGTCAGGTGCTTCCCGCTATGGTAGAGGGACGTCTTCCCGACGAGGGTGTGATCGTTGCAAGAACTTATATGGATGCTCCCGGTATAGATGGCAATGTATTTATCGAGACAGACAGGGATTTTTACAGTGGTACGATGATAAATGTCCGGATCACCGGAAGCAATGAATATGATCTGATTGGAGAACTGGCGGATGAATCTTCCTAATAAACTGACATTGTTTCGAGTAATATTGATCCCGTTTTTTCTGTTCTTTTTATTGTCGGGATATGGCGGAGCGTATAGCAGGTGGATCGCACTGGGAATCTTTGTGGTGGCGAGCCTGACGGATCTTTTGGATGGACAGATTGCGAGAAAATATCAACTGGTCACGAACTTCGGCAAATTTATGGATCCGTTGGCAGATAAGCTGTTGGTATGCAGCGCCATGATCGCATTTGTTGAACTGGGACAGATGCCGTCATGGGTTGTCATTGTTATTATCAGCAGGGAATTTGCAATCAGCGGGTTCCGTCTGGTGGCTGCCGACAATAATGTTGTGATCGCGGCAAGCTGGTGGGGAAAGTTTAAGACGGTTTTCCAGATGGTCATGGTCATCCTGAAGATTGCGGATATTGAACAGCTTGCTCTGGTGACGGAGATTGTTATGTGGCTGGCGCTGGCATTGACGCTGATCTCCATGATCGATTATTTTATCAAAAACAGAGGCGTTATGAAGGGGTCGATGTAGTTATATTATTGTGCAGCATTGACAAATGCCTAAACATAGTATAAAAAGAAATTGCGAAATTAAGTCCGGCTTATATAACTCTTTGCCTGAAAATCTATGTTTCAAAAACATCATAAATGAAATCATTTTTGAAACATAGATTTTCAAGCTTTGAGTTATGTAAACCTCATGGATGGAATTGTGGAACGAAAAATGATAAAGTAATTGTTTTGCAAGCACCTAATAGTATAAAAGATGAGAGGATAAGGGAAGAGATATGACTGCTGAAACTATATTTGTTGGAACAGAGCTGTTGTTGGGGAATATCGTAAATACGAATGCCGCTTACCTTGCGGAGCAGATGGCGGTGTTGGGATTTTCGATGTATTATCAGACAACTGTGGGAGATAATGCAGAGCGTTTGGGGGGATGTATCCGTCAGGCGTTGGATAGATCTGATATAGTGCTCCTGAGCGGGGGACTTGGACCGACGCAGGATGATATTACAAAGGAAACTGCGGCGAAGGTGATGGGAAAGGAACTTTACCTGAATGAAGAAGCCCAAAAGCAGATCGAGGCATATTTTGCAAAAAAAGGGAAGACGATGGCGGAGAACAATCTGAAGCAGGCGATGATGCCGAAAGACGCCATTATGCTGGAAAATATCAACGGAACAGCGCCGGGAGTCATCATGGAGGAAAACGGTAAGATCTTAGTGCTGCTTCCCGGTCCGCCGGAAGAACTCAGCCTGATGTTTGAAAGATCGGTAGTGCCCTATCTGCAGAGCAAAGTATCGCAGGTGATCTATTCCACGATGGTGAAGGTGTGCGGCATGGGCGAGAGCGATGTGGCGCAGCAGTTGGATGATTTGATCAGGAACGCGGGGGAAGTGACGGTAGCGCCTTATGCCAAGATCGGAGAGGTGCATCTTCGCGTGACTGCAAAAGCGGAGGATGAAAAACAGGCAAAAAAGCTGGTTAAGCCTGTGATCAAGGATATCAAGGCAAGACTTGGGGACGCGGTATATACTACGCAGCAGCACTAAGATCTTGCCATTTTCCTCTATAATGACTCCCGGCGCTGTTCCGTNNAGCGTGGTCGATCTTCTATTGGCGAATAACCTGACGGTGACAACGGTGGAATCCTGTACCGGAGGACTTCTGGCAGGGCGGCTGATCAATGTGCCGGGTGTTTCTGAAATTTTTAAGATGGGTCATATTACATATTCAAATAAAGCAAAACGCAAGATTGTTGGTGTCAAGAGAAAGACGCTGG
>DLOP01000144.1:12680-12873 GCA_002478505.1 Lachnospiraceae bacterium UBA7481 | reverse complement strand
CGGAGAAGCCGGTGGGGCTTGTCTATATTGCCTGCAGCGTCTGTGGTACGGTCACGGTGCAGGAATGCCATTTCAGCGGAACCAGAAGCAAGATCAGGGAGAGCGCTGTTGCCGCGGCATTGATCTTGATGCGCAGGTGTATTATGGCATATAGCAGCAAGGTGACTTTCGGAGAGAATAATTAAGAAAGTTA
>DLOP01000144.1:12488-12640 GCA_002478505.1 Lachnospiraceae bacterium UBA7481 | reverse complement strand
GTGTTATGGTATTTCTATCAGATTCTAAGATACGTTGTTTGCGTTGTGCAGGCAGCGTTATCATCTCGGGATGGTTCATCCGGGCATTACAGCCAGAGATCCAAGGAGAAAAAGATGAAGGAGGGATGCCTTTGAGGGAGTTTTAATGGACA
>DLOP01000144.1:0-12335 GCA_002478505.1 Lachnospiraceae bacterium UBA7481 | reverse complement strand
TTGGACAATGGAAAGAGAAGAAAAATTAAAAGCATTAGAAGCAGCCATGATGCAGGTGGAAAAACAGTTTGGCAAAGGCTCCGTTATGAAACTGGGGGATCCCGCCTCCAAGTTAAATGTTGAGACGATCCCTACCGGATCTTTAAGTCTTGACATTGCGTTAGGTCTTGGCGGTATTCCGAAGGGGCGTGTGATAGAGATTTACGGTCCGGAATCTTCCGGTAAGANNTGGCGCCTGCCAACTTACGAAGGAAAAGAGGCGGCATTGCGGGATTTATTGATGCGGAGCATGCACTGGATCCTACATATGCTGCGGCTATCGGTGTAGATGTGGACAATCTTTATATCAACCAGCCCGATTACGGCGAGCAGGGGCTGGAGATCGCAGAGGCTATGGTACGTTCCAGTGCAATGGATATCGTGGTTGTGGACTCTGTTGCGGCGCTGACGCCTAAGGCGGAATTAGAGGGCGATATGGGAGATTCCCACGTCGGACTGCAGGCAAGGTTGATGTCTCAGGCGCTTCGTAAGTTGGCAGGCGCCATCAGTAAATCCAATTGTACTGTGGTTTTTATTAACCAGCTGCGTGAAAAAGTCGGTATCATGTATGGAAATCCGCAGGTTACCACCGGCGGTAATGCCTTAAAATACTATGCGTCCGTCCGGATGGATGTCCGCCGGGTAGAGCAGTTAAAGCAGGGCGGTGATTTTGTCGGCAACAGGACGAAGGTAAAGATCGTGAAGAATAAAGTGGCCCCTCCGTTTAAAGAGGCAGAGTTCGATATTATGTTCGGTGAGGGGATTTCCTATGAAGGGGATCTGCTGGATCTGGCGGCGGAGATTGATGTCATCAATAAGAGCGGTGCGTGGTATGCATATCAGGGCAATAAGATCGGGCAGGGCAGAGAGAATGCTAAGATCTTTTTAAAGGATAATCCTGAGATCTGCGCCGAGATCGACCGCAGGGTAAGGGAACATTTCAATCTGGGCGGAATCCCTTCGGAAATGGACGGAAAGAAGAAATCGGCAAAGAAATCTTCGGAGAAGGCGGAAGCATGACAACATGTTAGTAACAAAGATACAGGAATATTCTAAGAATCGATATCAGATATGGTTAGATGGGGAGGCCGCCTTTGTATTATACAAAGGCGACCTGCGCCATTATGGGATCAGGGAGGGGGAAGAGCTGGGAGAAGCTGACTATGAACTGATCCGAAAAGAGACAGTATCCAAAAGAGCAGAGAAAAGGGCGCTTCACCTTTTGGAGAAGCGGGATTATACGGCGGCAGGGCTGCAGCGGAAGCTGACCGAGGGCGGATATTCTGAAGAAATTGCAAAGGCGGTAGTCGAATTGATGAAGGACTATCGTTATCTGGACGACGCGCGTTATGCCGATCAGTATATCCGGTGTTATTCCGGCAGAAAGACGAGGCGGGCAATCTGCGCCAAGCTGGCGGAAAAAGGGATTGCAAAGGATGTGATCGCTGCTGCTTACGAGCGGTTTGCCTGGGAAGGTAATGAGACGGATGAGGAAAGTATGGCGATAGAGCTGCTGAGAAAACGTCATTATGAGGGCGGAGCCCTTGAAAAAAGGGAGATGGACCGGCATATTGCTTTTTTGATGCGCAGAGGGTTTTCTATTTCCTGTATCAGAAAGGCGCTGGCATCTTTTGAGGGCGAATAGATACGGGTTATGCTGTATGGATCAAAATTGCGTATAAAACGATATCTTTACAGAGTTTTGTGGTAAGTATAAGATTCTTGAGTTTCCGCAAATTGTAACCAGAAAGTGAGTATGCCTGCCCCAAGTACCAATCTGCCGACTTTTGAAAGTGCCTAAACGGAAGAATACAGGAAGATGGGTACTCAAAATAAGCCCCGCCAGAACCGGACTCTCTCTTTTGCGTAGATAGTACGCCTGAGATGCCTTTTGCCAGCCGGTAATAGCAGAAATGTACTTTCTCCTTTATAGGAGCGGCATCCTTATCTTACCCTTGAGCTGTTCCCACAGCTGTGTTGCAGGAACCCATTTTCTGTGGAAGAATAGTTTGCGCTTGGCGGTAAGGCGGATGACATAATCCTGTTTCAGTTCATCGAGCTTTAGGAACATCTTGTTGTCATCATAGCCCCTGTCCATAACGAATGAGATTCCTTATTTTTTTTGCAGTTTTTAAAAAAAATTTATAAATGGACTGCCTGAAATGCAGTTATTACGGATAAAAAACTACGGAAACTTAAGGATTGTAAGGATTGACGTTTATTAAAAATTATATTAAAATTATTTATGCCCTTGAGATTTAGCTGCAATCAGAAAATGGTCAGGCATAGAACTGATATTTTGGCGGCAGGCAAAATCGAGGTTGGCTGTTAAACTACAAAATGAGGAGGAATATGGTGCTTTACTGACTAAAGTGTCATAGAAAAAGAATTATGAAAAATATGAAAATGTCAGCCGTGATTTCCAGTGTGGTTTTTGGTATGATGACTGTCGTGCTGATCGTTATATTTTTGTTTTCCAATAGCATGATGACGGAACAGATGGAAACATCGGCCATCAACAGCATGACAACGCTTTTGGATACGCAGGCGACTTTTTTGATGGATTTTTGGGATGAGTCCGAGCAAATTCTGAAATCCTATGCAAGTGCTAAGGAGATTCCGCAACTGTTGGAGAATCTGAATGATTCATCAGCCAATCGGGATGCACAGGATTATACGGTCAGGTATTACAATACGCTGGAGGGCTGGGAGGCTGTCTACACGGGCATGCTCGGGGCGAAGATAGTAGCGCATCCTAATGAAAAGTCCATTGGTCTTGTGACCAGATCGGAAGAGCAGAAGCGTTGTCATGCTGTTGATGNNTCGGAAGAGCAGCTTCCTGCTTTTTATGCCAGCATGAATGACAGTAAGGACGGATTTTTTAACGGCGGTGTGTTCTTCTCTCCGGCGTCAGGAGAGCTGATCATAAACCTGAGGATGGGTATCTATGACGACCACCATGAACTGATTGGATATGTGGGCGGCGGTCCGTACATAAGCACCATAAGCAATCAGCTCAAGGGTGTAACTGCCAACGGAATGGAAAATGCTCAGTATACTATTGTTGATTTGGGAACAAATCTGTATGTTCTGAATCCTGACGAAAGCCTGATCGCATCGGAGGTTACTCCGGAGTTTACAGAGCTTACGAAGGATGTGATTGCCAATGCATCAGAAAACAAGGTAGATACCATCAGGTATGAAAGGGAGGGCGTAAAATATATCGCCTGCTGTAAGACGATTCCGGAGTTAAATTTATTCTTGTTTATCGAAGACACGGAGGAGGAGTGTTTTGCATCAGCCAGAAAATCCTCTATTTTCCTGTTTGTGTTGTGCCTGAGTGCATTGATCATTGTAAGCGTTGTGGCATTTGTTGTGGCTAAGCTGATCACCAGACCTTTGAGTTATGCAAGTGATGCCGTTAATGAGTTAAACAATCTAAAGCTGGGAAAGAAGGATAAGCTTCGTCCTTATGTGGGCAAGAAGAGTGAAATCGGTATTATTGCAACAGCTCTGGATAATTTTGTGGATACCCTGCATGACATTGTGTTCACGATAGACAGTTCCGCAAAATCTCTGGAGGAGGGAGTTGATACCTTAAGAGATACCGCGAATACGCTGATTGAGTGTTCTACCGATAATCTGGCTATAACGGAGGAATTGACCGCGGGAATGGCAAACACGGATGAAGCGGTTAAGAATACGGATAATGAAGTTACTAATATAGCTAAATTGATTGCCGACGCAAATGAGATGGTGATTACAGGCACCGAAAAGAGCGACCTGCTGCTTTCGTCCACCCAGCATATGTCTGAGTTATTTGAGGAGACGCTGAAGTTTATTGATAATAAGGTAGTTGATACGAAGTCCAGGGTAAGTAAGGTGATTCATAAGCTGCAGGAGTTAAATCATGTCAATGATATTGCCAACAGTATTTTAGCAATTACAAGCCAGACAAATCTGTTGTCTTTAAATGCATCCATTGAAGCAGCAAGAGCGGGAGAAAGCGGCAAAGGGTTTGCAGTAGTTGCAGGGGAAATCGGAAAGCTTGCTGAAGATTCCGCCAGCGCGGTGAATGAGATTCAGAGCATTTGTAAAGAAACTGATTCCAATGTGAAGTCTATCAATGACTGCTTTGATGATATTATGGAGTTTTTAGAGGTGTCTCTGAGAAAGTCCCTTCAGGAACTGCTCCAAACCTGTAACCAAAACGGAGTAGATGTAAATAGTCTGGAGGAAACGGTGAAGGAAATCCGGCAGGAGACCGGGGCAGTGAAATCCTCCATTGAGCGTATTGCGGTTCAGATGCAGAGTATTTCCCAGACGTCCTCGGAACATGAATCCGGCATTACACAGATTGCAAACAGTGCGGAAATGACCAGTAATACCTCCACAAAGATCACAAGCCTGATTGACGAGCAAAAGAGTAATTCGGAAAAGCTGACAGAGATCATTGAGAAATTTGATCTGTAAGGAAGGATAAGATTTGCTTGACATAATATGGGAAAACAGTTAAAATTGAACTGTTGTAGTGACGACGATTATATTGTTATGCGTACAATGAAAATTTAATAAGGAGGTGCTCCTGTAGATGCTTCAAATAATAGTGACAGCGATTGTGACGCTTTTGATTGCAATTCCTGTGACTGCGAAGATTTCTGTTGACCGTTATAAAAAGGAGGTCGAAGGAAAGATTGGCAATGCAGAGGAAAAAGCCAGAGCTATTATCGATGATGCCTTGAAGAATGCGGAAACTAAGAAACGCGAATCTTTACTGGAAGTAAAGGAAGAGACGATCAAGGCAAAAAGCGAGCTGGATAAGGAGATCAAGGAACGTCGTAATGATATACAGCGTTCTGAGAGACGGATTCAGCAAAAGGAAGAAAACATCGATAAAAAACTGGATGCGATTGAAAGACGGGAATCCAATCTTGCTGCTAAAGAAGAAAAGCTTGCAAAGCAGCGGGAAGAAGTTTCTAAACTAAATGAGCAGCGCGTACAGGAACTGGAACGAATTTCCGGATTAACCTCTGAACAAGCAAAAGAATTCTTATTGAAAGCTGTTGAAGAAGATGTGAAACATGAAGCGGCGGTGATGATCAAGGAAACAGAACTGCGCGCGAAGGAAGAAGCCGATAAGAGGGCAAAGGAGTATGTGGTCAGCGCCATCCAGAGATGTGCAGCGGATCATGTTTCCGAGACTACGATTTCGGTTGTCCAGCTTCCTAATGATGAAATGAAAGGTCGTATCATTGGCCGTGAGGGAAGAAATATCAGAACCCTTGAGACGATGACCGGTGTGGAATTGATCGTGGATGATACGCCGGAAGCGGTTGTATTGTCTGCCTTTGATCCTGTAAGGCGTGAAGTGGCACGGATCGCATTGGAGAAGCTGATCGTGGATGGACGTATTCATCCTGCCCGCATTGAAGAGATGGTAGAAAAGGCAAAGAAAGAAGTCGAAGCGATGATCAAGGAGGAAGGTGAAGCTACGCTGTTGGAAGTCGGTGTGCATGGCATTCATCCCGAACTTGTCAAGTTGCTTGGACGTCTGAAATTCCGTACCAGCTTTGGGCAGAATGCGTTGAAACATTCAATCGAAGTGGCACAGTTGTCAGGGTTACTGGCATCAGAGCTTGGGTTTGATGTCAGGATGGCAAAACGTGCAGGCCTTTTACATGATATTGGCAAGGCGGTCGACCATGATATGGAAGGCTCGCATATCCAATTAGGTGTTGAATTATGTAAAAAGTATAAGGAGTCTGCTACGGTCATTAATGCAGTGGAATCCCATCATGGTGATGTGGAGCCGCAGACATTGATTGCATGTCTGGTACAGGCGGCGGATACGATATCTGCTGCGAGACCCGGTGCAAGACGAGAGACACTGGAAACATATACAACCAGATTAAATCAATTAGAAGAAATAACAAACACTTTCAAAGGAGTTGACAAATCTTTTGCTATTCAGGCAGGTAGAGAGGTTCGTGTCATGGTAGTTCCTGAGCAGATCAATGATGCTGACATGGTGATACTTGCGAGGGATATTTCTAAGAAGATTGAGGAAGAAATGGAATATCCGGGACAGATCAAAGTCAGTGTGATTAGGGAATCCAGAGTAGTAGATTACGCAAAGTAAATGAGCGGAAAGTCCGAGACTTTTGTCTTGGACTTTTTCAATAGGGAGGAACAGGGTGGTTAGTGTGAAAAATATATCTAAGGCAGTAAAAAACACTGCCTAAGATATATTAAGTTTCACACCGAAAAACGCAAAAACAGACTTGTCTGTTTTTTAACGGCGTTTTTCATTTCTATTTAAGTCGCAGCAAAGCTGCGATATGGAGGATTAAAATGAAAACGTATATGAAAACATATTCGGGATTGAAGATTGATCCTTTTGATCCGCAGCCGGAGGAGATCAGGATCGAAGATATTGCGCATGCATTGTCCCTTATCTGCAGGGGTAATGGACAGGTGACGCATTTTTATTCGGTGGCGCAGCATTGCCTAAACTGTGAGAGAGAAGCTGAAGCAAGAGGTCATAGCAGGAGGCTTAGACTGGCGTGTCTTCTTCACGATGCTTCCGAAGCATACCTGAATGATATTATCAGACCGGTAAAACAGTATCTGGAAAAATATAATGAAATAGAAGATCATTTTCTGGAGGTAATCTATGAGAGCTTTGGACTGGGTGATCTGACAAAGGAAGAATGGGCTATAGTCCGGGAAATCGATGATGCATTGCTGGATTATGATCTTGTGGAGCTTTTATGCGAACCGATGCCGGAAAGAGGATACCAGTTTACGCTGATGCCGGACATTGGGCAGAGGACATTTGAAGAAGTGGAGGCGGCGTATCTTAGCAAAGCGGAAGAACTGACAGCAAAGCGCTGATGAAAGCGTTTCTGCGCCGGATTTGCGCTTAGAATAGATGGACATATGAAGTAAAACAGCCGGATATTGATTTGAAGTCTTTGGCTGTGGGCATACTTTTTATCAGGACAACATTATCTTACAGGATCAAAAGGGATGGAAAAGTATGCAGCATATTATGGAATACATCATGGAGTACGGTGGGGACACGTATAGGGATAAGCCGTTTACTGAAGTGGATTTTCTGGCACTGTCCCAGTTTTCTTATTTAAAATTAAAGGATCTGGTTCCTAAGATGGGAGACACCGGCAGAGGGATTACGATCCGCGAGCTTGCTTGTCATCCTGGAAGCTTTCGTCTGGTGCAGGAGAACTGGTTTGGACGTGAAAACTGGCGTCTGCTGCAGTTGATGGCGGAGAGCGAACGGTATGGCAATATTCTTGTTGGAAATTACGCAGAATGGTGTCAGAAGAAATATGAGATCCAATTTCAGGCGGTAACATTTAGGTGGCGGCGGGACCGCATATGCGTATGTTTCCGGGGGACGGATGAATCTGTTGCCGGATGGAAGGAGGATTTTAATCTTGCAGTTTTCCCAAGGACGTCCGGACAGGAGATGGCAAGAACCTATCTTCGGCTGATCGCGAAATATTATCCCGGGAAATTATATGTTGCCGGTCATTCCAAAGGCGGGAATCTGGCATTGTATGCAGCGGTTAATGCACCGCAGCCGGTGCAGGAGCGTATTTTACGTATTTATGATTATGACGGACCCGATGGCGGACTGAATCCGGATGCTTATCGGCGGGTAAGAAATAAAATTAGAAAATATGTGCCGCAGCAGTCCTTTGTCGGGATGATTCTGGGTCAGGGAGTATCTTGCCGGATCGCTCGAAGCAGCGGGTTTGGTCTGATGCAGCATAATCCTTATCTTTGGTGGATAGAGCATGGGAGACTGGTCTTATGCCGCAGAAGAACGCCGGCAAGCAGGATGATCGCAGGATTGTGTAACCGCTGGATTGCATCTATGAATCAGATCCGCAGAAGCGGAATTGTAGACGCAATATTTGACATGATCAGTTTTTCGGGCAAGGAGAGCCTGTATCATTTTGGAAATGACTGGAGAGCCAGTATCCGTATTATTTTTTCAGCGTTATTAGAAAAGCTTAAATGCAGAAAACCGCTTGCTTTATTTAAAAAAAGTCATGAAGAAACTGTTCAAACAAGGCAAGACCATTGACTGCATCAGGCTGCCGGAAGCCAAGGCACAGCCGTTCCGGATGCCATTGAACGCCCCAAATGGGCAGAGCGGTATGGCACATGGCTTCGATAACATGATCCGGCGCGGTCTGCAGTATTTTCATGCCTGGCGCGGGGTAAAAAACTGCCTGATGGTGGCAGCTGTTGATCGTACAGACGGAACCGTACAGTTTTTCGAGAAAACTTCCTTCCCGGTTTTTTGCTTCATGCAGGACATCTTTTTGGGAGTGATAATGCAGGTCACCGGGTATCAGGTCTTGAACCAATGTGCCGCCAAAGTAGATCTGTATCAGCTGGAAGCCTTTGCAGATGCCGAGCACAGGTTTTTTTTGTTGGATAAAATTATCTAAAAGTGACAGCTGCGCAAGGTCTTTTTGACGTTCGATATTCCGCGATCCGTGGTTGCTGCAGTGATAAAGGTCGGGACTGATATCGCCGCCGCCAGGAAGGAGCAGCATATCATAAGCAGCCTTGGATGCGGCATGCAGAGTTGTTGTATAAGGAATTGCCAGATGTTCCAAAACAGCTTCATAATTGTGTGCTGCAGAGCCATTTTGTGCAATCAATATATGGGGAAACGTTTGCATGTGGGGTTCCTTTTGATGCTGGATTATTCGAAGGAATTGACAAATATTCCTTGTTTTATTGTCTTATATATAGTATATTTATTGTAAATAAATTTGTGCCGGATGGAATTTAATATACTGAAAAGGTATATTAAAAAGGTGAAAAAATAATTTTGAAATGCATTGACTTTTTTTGCGGATTCTGTTATTATTTAAAGGTCGTGCGGAAGTGCTGGAATTGGCAGACAGGCAAGACTAAGGATCTTGTGTTGGGTTCAACGTGTGGGTTCAAGTCCCATCTTCCGCAGTGAGAAAAAGGAAACCTTGAAAATGTCGAGGTTTCCTTTTTTATACTGCTTTTTAAACTTGTGCTTTCTGCAACTTTCTTTTTTCCATCTCTGCTAAAAATGTTTTTCCACCTTCATTATAAAAGTTGATTCTTTCCTGCGTTGTCATGTCTTTTGTAAGTTCATAATGGTATTCTCTAATCTTATGAATATCTTCAATCGTAAAATCAGGACTGATAATCGGTTCTGCAATCATAATTATTCCTCGCTTTCCAATAGTACAGAAGGATTCCATATCTCAATCATCTTGTATCCTTCCAAGTTTGTAATTGCTCTTACGCCCCTAATTGTCTTTACATTTACAATATGCTTAAAATTCCATGAAATAATACAGTCACATTCATTTATAACCGCCACTCCTATATGTTGACAATCGTCAAAACTCTTTTGTGTCAGTATTTCCATTTCAATAATTTTCTTTGCTACTCTCGTAACATCTTCGGTAATATCCAATGTTGTAAATTGTATCTCATTCAGGCAGTCAATAAGCTTTGTCTTCTTAGGCTCTGAACATTTTTCTATTTCTCTTAATGTAACAGTAGATAAATATACATCATATTTTTCAGCTTTAAACATTTCCCATAATTGTCTGGTTTCTGCCATTTTTTCAGGTGCATCTTCTTGTAATAAATGGCTAATAACCGATGTATCTAAATATACTTTTAATTTCCGCATATTGCACACCTCATAACTTTGCCAAATCGTCCTCTCGCATATATAATACCCTTTCTCTGTTTTTCAATCAATACTATTCACCTAATTTTCTATAAAAATGTTTCCAAACAAAGACGAGGCACGAAAAAGCTCCTTTCTATCAGTGCTTGCGGAAGTGCTGGAATTGGCAGACAGGCAAGACTAAGGATCTTGTGTTGGGTTCAACGTGTGGATTCAAGTCCCATCTTCCGCAGTGAGTTTAAGTGTGGGAAGCCTTGATTGTAAAGGCTTCCCGCTTTTTTTGTTTCTGGGGATTTATATGCTTGCATTCTGTTTTTTATCTGATTCTTCTTTTGGTTTTCTTCTATCTAGTGCGAATTTGCAGCATTGCACCACTAAAGAATTGATAGATATGTTTTCTTCGGTGGCAACTTTCTCCAAACGCTTCAATAGATTTTCTTCCACCCTGAAAGTTTTGTTGATATATCGTGTCTTCTCAACTGTAAAAGTATCTTTCATTTTATCACCTCTTTTTATATTATATCTTTAAAATTATTTGTAAAATATACCGAAATTTTACAGATAATTAAAATGTGTAAAAATCACGTGTAAAAAAAGTTTACACGCAAAAATATGTGTGCTATAATTAGCGGTAATATACAGTATACCAATAATAAAAACATAATAGTGAGGTGTAAAAAAATGAAAAGAAAAATAATGCGTATTATTTTGACGGGAGTGTGCGCGGTTTGTTTGACTGCATGTGGTAAATCTGAAAGAGACGCAGCGTCCGATTATTATCAGGAGCAATTTGGTATGAGCGCAGAGGACGCAGATGAACTGGCGAATGAACTGGCGGATGCATTACATGGGAATGGGGAAGTTCAAACAGAAGCTACTCCTGAAACAGAAGCAGAGTCCGAAACCGAAGCAGAGCTGCCTCTTGAGTATGTAGAGCCGGCGGCAGAAGATTTTAAGTGCAGCTATGATGCAGCGCTTGGAGGAGTAGTTATTACAAAATATACGGGTGAAGCGGAAGCAATCCGTATTCCCGCCGAAATTGATGGGGAGCCGGTAGTAGAAGTACGTTTAGGTAGTGATGGCGGCTATGGTTCTCCTCGTGCCAACGATCGTATAACACATGTTGAATTGCCGGACGGCATTACAAGTATTGGTAATTATGCATTTTGTGGCTGCACTNNNNCCAGACAGCGTAACAAGTATTGGGAAGCTTGCATTTGGAGCTTGCAGCAGTCTGACGGAAATCACGATACCGGATAGCGTTACAAGTATTGGTGCATCTGCATTTAACGATTGTAGCAGTCTGACGGAAATCACGATACCGGACGGCGTTACAAGTACTGGTGGTTATGCATTTTGTGGCTGCACTNNCCAGACAGCGTAACAAGTATTGATGAGTTTGCATTTTGTAATTGCGACAGTCTGACGGAAATCATCATACCGGACAGCGTTACAAGTATTGGGGGTCATGCATTTGAGAAATGCGACAATCTGACGGAAATCACGATACCGGACAGCGTTACAAGTATTGGAGGATTTGCATTTGGTAATTGCGACAGCCTTAGAAATCTGACCATTCCGGACAATGCAAAAATTGACAGGTTCGCATTCTACGAATCTAATGGACTAACGGTTACCTATCAGGGAGAGGAATATAATTACGCAAACGATCCAAAGGGTTGGTTTAAATGAAATATGATTGATCCAATGCACCCAAGCGTCAAGCTTGGGTGCATATTTTACGGCGAAAGAAGCCATCTGTGGGGATGACCCTTTTGGGTGGCGAACATTCTTCTTGACAAGTGAAAATATTAGTGCTAATATACTCAATGGTGTATTTATCAGATACGCAGGAATGGCGGAATTGGCAGACGCGCACGGTTCAGGTCCGTGTGATGGCAACATCATGAGGGTTCAAGTCCCTTTTCCTGCATTAAGTGAAAAGCCTTGAAAGCACTATATTTACGGTGGTTCAAGGCTTTTTTCATTTGAATACAAATCTTTGTGATCTGATGGGAAATCAGGTGTAAACTTCACCTGAAAACATAAACGATAAATTCATTTATTATATAAGGTGAGAGGAAGAAAATCTAATAAGATGTCTCCGATTCCGGACATGGGAGAGGCGGCGTGAATGTAGGGAGGAAAAAAATTATGGCTGACGGAGTAAATGAGGTTTTCTTTGAGTATCTTACTAAAAACTTTGGGGAAAACCGTCCTATTTTAATTGAAGAAATCAGGTTTAACGGATATCCCCGGACGCAGATAATAGATATGCTTGATGATTTGTGCGGATGTGAGAAGCTTAGTAAGTTTGATGATGATGTTTATTATATTCCAATAGACACCCTTCAGGGGAAAAGTCTTTTAAGCACCAAACGTGTCATAGAAAGGAAATACATCAGGAATGATACAGACGTGTATGGGTTTTATGGCGGAGTGCCAATAGAAAATTATCTTGGGCTTTCCACGCAGGTCGCCGCTACCCCGACAATATATACCAACAAAGAAATTACAGAGGAAAGGAAAGTAGAGGTAGGTCGGCGTAATGTTATTTTAAGAAAAGGAAGGACAA
>DLOP01000106.1:1369-30064 GCA_002478505.1 Lachnospiraceae bacterium UBA7481 | reverse complement strand
CGTGACGGAGGCTAAGACCGGATCCGTGCCGTCTTCCAGATTCAGCGTCTCAGCTAGCACAGTACCGTCAGCAGCATATATCGTCCCCCTGTAATTTTCCTCCGCAAGCAGTTCCTGACGCTTATGATTATAGGAGGCGTTAATAACCTCCTCCCTTTGCGCAATGGTAAAATAAATAAGATTGCCGCACATTAACAGAAATAAAACAGCGTAAATGCCACCCAGGCAGAAGATTCCCCGCTTTCTTTTGATCTCCGCAAGGATACGGCTCTCGTCAGCCGCCACTATTTCTCCGTCTATTTCTCCATCTATTTCTCCGTCTTCTCCCTTCGCCGCCTTTAGCTCATCCTGCCTGATCATCGAAACGCCAAACATAATGCCAAACATCATGATCGTCGCCATAGCAGAGCTGCCCCCGTTGCTGATCAGCGGAAGGGTAACGCCGGTCAGCGGAATCAAGCGGCTTCCTCCCCCGATGGTCAAAAATGTCTGTATGCCCAGCGACACCGCGATGCCGACAGAAGCCAGACGATAAAAACGGTTCTTCATACGCTGTGCAATGAATAAAATAAGCAGGACCAGATTCAGATATACCATGATCAACAGAATACCGAACACAACACCCATTTCCTCTGCAACCGCAGAAAATACAAAATCCTCGTCCACAAACGGGATCGTCTCCGGAATCCCCCTGCCAAGTCCTCTGCCAAACCAGTCTCCCATACCGATTCCAAACAGCGACTGTGTCAGCTGATAACCGGTACCGTCCACATCACTCCATGGATCCAGCCAGATCCCGATACGTACCCTGACATGCGCAAACAACCGATAGGCCACCACACCTGCCAGTCCTCCGACCATGAGACCGCCCAGAAGATACCGATTCTTTCCTGTAGCAGCGTATACTACCGCCAGATAGATCATGCAATAGATCAATGCCGTGCCAAGATCTTTTGACGCCACAAGCAGCAGCACATAAACAGCGGAAAGAAGCGCGCTAAGAAGCAGCCTTCCCAGACGGCTGGTCTCATATAAGAGCCCTGCCAGAAAAAAGGCAAAAATAATCTTCACAAATTCCGACGGCTGGAAAGCAAGCCCAAGGATCTTCATAGACAACTTAGATCCATAGGTAACCGAACCCAGCGCATAGACAAATGCAAGCAATGCCGCGCCCAGAAATCCATAGACAAAAACAAATTTCCTTGATCTTAAAACGGTCAGCTTCCTGATCAGCAGCGGAATTACAAGACACAACAGAAGGGACACCGCAATAATGATCAGCAGCCTTCGCGCCTTATCAAAGGAAAGTCTTGCCTGAATGATAAAACCGACACTGAGCAGCAGTTTCATATGGTTCATGAGCTGGCGGTGATAATGCCCATAGGACAGCGCCATGAGCTTCTCAAAAAGGAACAGCGCGAAGACCTGCGCATAAAACAGCACTAGATAATCCATATCCTCCGTGGATGCATATACGCAGAACATTCCCAGCGCATGAATCATGAAAATAAAGAACGCCTGTCCCCTGTAGATCCCCTTCCGACGATCGTCATCCTTATATTTTAATGTGATATAAGACATCAAAGTATAAGCCGCCATAAATGCAGTAATAAGATACTTTGAAATCTCACTGACATATAAATTCATTACAAAACACCTCGATTAAAATGACCTTTCGTGTATTCCTTCCCCGCTTCTTCCTCTGTCCGTGTGGATGAATCCCCACTAAATACATTTTGAAAACAGTCCATCACACGGTCTGTTTCAACGGCATCCTCAATCGTAAATTCCATTCTGAAAACAGCCGCCTCCCCCGCCTGATACAGCCAGCCGACTTCCTGATGCAGCGACAGGGGAACGCAGTTGTATATTGTATTAAAACAATAATAATGATTCATTAATACCGGAAATTCCCTGTTCTCCTGATCGATGATCCGCGTCCTCGCTTTCGTACGGCCGCAGCCTTCCGTTGTATTGACAATACAGTTGGCGCTATACATCATGGGAAGATATCCATATACGATTAATTCCCTTGCGTCCTTTCTTATTGCATGGGAAAGCTCTTTTCGATTCAATTCAAGCGGGGCAGTATAAGATACGGCATGTTTTAACACGTCCTTCTCCGCCTGAATGTTCATAATATAGATTCCCTGATCCGCCCTGATCTTCCGCCCTTTTGGCATCTCCTGCTCCGCAGCCGTTCGGTTCTCCCCATTCCGGTCTGCATATTCCCCCGCTATCCCCATAGCGTCGAGACTACCGCAATATATCCCTTCCGGCGGCATATCGTCTGTGAGACGCAGCGTTGTCTCAAGCTGTTCCCTGATCCTTCCGATATCTTTCTGGCGTATAATCTCCGGCAATCTGAGATACCACTTTTTTTGAGTTTCTGATATCTTCCGGATCAATCCCGCTGCAGTATCAAACCTTTGTATTTCGCCGCTATTATGTTCTCTTTTATACGCTCCATCCCATAAGTCTTCTCCTGAAAGCATCATAAGGTCAAGGATCACGCCGTCTGCATATGGATACTTAAGAACCATATTTAACTGCTCCTTAGTTTTCACGCCAATGAGAATGGCAGGCTTCTTTTCTGAATATTGCCGCTCATATATAAAACGATTTTCTCCCTGTGATTGATTCAGTACTTTTGTATTATCTTTGGAAATCTCCTGCTGCAGGCAGCTATGGCGATCCATAGAAAATAATGCCCTATCCAACTTCTCCAAGACCGATCTTCGCAAATCGTTCAACTGGCTGACAGCCACAAATGATTTCCCATCGTTAGCAATCTTAAGTTCCTTGATCTCATAAAAGGTATTGCCCATCTTACAGATCTGTTTTCGGATCTCCTCATCGGAAACGGCGCGTTTTTCCGCCACGTCCGCAACCGCGCCTTCTGCCGACTCCTCATGATCATCCAGCCGCAAAGTCAACCGCATGGGTTTTCCCTGGCATACTGCGATCTCCCCACTTATCGGATAACGCTTCCTTTCCGCCAGATAACGCCTGCGGATATCCTCTTTTAAGGCGTCGCTGCAGCCGGAATAGGCAGGATCAGACAGACTGATCATGTTTCTATCATTATGCCTGAAATAATATCCATCCTGAAGCTCAGAACGGATATAAAGCTCCTTTAAAACCGCCCTGTCTGCTTTTGTTACTACATACTTTTCCCCATTTTCAATCCGGTCAATCACTTTGCGGTAAACTGACGTTACGCCTGCCGTATATTCCGCCGCTTTCATCCTTCCCTCGATCTTAAAGGAATCGATACCGGCGTCTATCAAAGCCCCGATCCGGTCAACAGAGCACATGTCCTTCATGCTGAGAAGATAAGCGTCCTTTTGCCCCGGAATATGATACTGCTTTCTACAGGGCCCGGCACATCTTCCGCGGTTACCGCTTCTTCCTCCCGCAAGACTGCTCATCAGGCATCTTCCGGAATAAGCGTAACACATTGCCCCATGGATAAAGCACTCCAGCTCCATTCCCGTCTTCTTCAACTCCACAAGCTCCGCCAATGACAGCTCGCGTCCGGGAACAACGCGGGTCACATGATATTCCTTCAGCTGTTCCATGCCAGCGGCGGATAAGACCGAAAGCTGCGTGCTTGCATGTATCTCCAACTCCGGGAAATACTGATGCAGGCATGACAGCAGTCCCAGATCCTGCACAATCACAGCGTCCAGTCCCGCCTGGTACAAGCGGTCAAGAACAGAAAGCGCCCTCGGAAACTCCATGGTTTTCAACAACGTATTCATGGTCAGATAAAGTTTTCTGTGATACAGGTGAGCATACTGTATCATTTCAATGGTTTCTTCTATCGTCAGGTTTTTAGCGTATGCCCTTGCCGAAAATTCTTCTGTGCCAAGATATACCGCATCCGCCCCGGCATTGATCGCACCGACTGCACCGTCAATGTCTCCCGCCGGCGAAAGAAGTTCCGTTTTCCTTTTCTTTTCAGGCATTAACTGTTCCTCCTAATGATGAATGGCTGCCTAAAACAGGCAGCCACCCTTACCTCATGCCGATCCGGCATTTATCTTTTCCGGTCCCGTAATTCCGTTTCCAATTGGACGATACGCTTGGCGCTTTCATGCAGTTCATCCTGCACCTGCTTGATATTTTCACGAAGAGAATCCACAACCATATCCTTATTTACAATATCATGTTTCATATCATAAAGTTCATTCTGTTTTGCTTTGATCTCCTCCTCCAGCTGCGCGATCTGCCTCTTTGCCTTAAAATATTCATCCGTAATATTGAGCTCTATCAGCCGGTGCTGCGTATCAGTATTGGCATGTTTGAAGGCATCCACTTTCTGATATTCCGCAATCTTATTATTAATAAAGGACGCTATCTTCTGAAGATGCTCCTCACTTTCATAACCGCTTATGGTAAGCACCTTGCCGTCAATCACTACCTGAACATCCGTCTTCTCCGTCATATGCTCGTCCTTTCCTCCCTAATATGATTTCGCAGCCTACACGTATATTATATATCATCACGATAAAGGTTTTCAAGTCCAAAATGGCGATAGGCTTCCAGCGTAGCCATTCTGCCGCGTGGAGTCCGGCTGATGAAACCGTTTTTGATCAGATACGGTTCATATACGTCCTCAATCGTTCCCGGGTCTTCCCCCAATGCCGCAGCAAGCGTATCCAGTCCTACCGGTCTGCCGTTAAATCTTTCGATCATGGCAAGCAGGATATTGCGGTCCATCTGATCCAGTCCGTATTTATCCACTTCCATCAGATCCAGCGCATAATCCGCCGTTTCCTTAGTAATGCTTCCGTCAAACTTGATCTGCGCAAAATCCCGTACCCGCTTCAGCATACGGTTGGCAATCCTTGGCGTTCCACGGCTTCTGCGCGCAAGCTCCAAAGCGCCGTCGCACTCAATGGGAACTTTTAATTTTACAGCAGAATTCATGATAATATGCTGCAGCTCCTCTACAGAATAAAATTCCAGCCGATGTATCATACCAAAACGGTCGCGAAGCGGGGCTGTCAGCAGACCGGCTCTCGTCGTTGCGCCGATCAGCGTAAACCGCGGCAGCTCCAGACGGATGGATTTGGCGCCGCTTCCCTTCCCCAGCAGAATATCGATAGCGTAATCCTCCATTGCCGGATACATCACCTCTTCCACCTGCCGGCTCAGACGGTGGATCTCGTCAATAAAAAGGATATCGCCCTCCTGAAGGTTATTTAAGATTGCTGCAAGTTCCCCCGGCTTTTCCACTGCCGGGCCGCTGGTGATCTTGATATTCACGCCCATTTCATTGGCTATGATCCCCGCCAGCGTTGTCTTCCCCAGTCCCGGAGGTCCATAGAACAACACATGATCCAGCGATTCCCCTCTCTGTTTTGCCGCCTCTATAAACACCTTCAGATTTTCCTTGATTTTATCCTGCCCGATATAATCTTTTAACATCCTGGGCCGCAGGGTATTCTCAATCGCTGCGTCCTCATCAGTATATGTGGTCTCGATCAGTCTTTTCGGCATATCCGCATTCCTTTTCTATAATAAGTATTCCTTCCTTAAAAATATTTTAATGCAAGCTTTAAGATTTGATCTGAATGTGCCGCATCCTCTCCATTGTGTGCCTCCAACTCCTTTAATGCCTGTCCTACGGCATGTTCCGCCTCTCTTGCCGAATACCCAAGCGCAATCAGGGCGTCTGCCGCATCCCGCGCCTTCGGATCTTCCTTTAATGCTTTTTCGGAAACAGATTCCGTAATAGATACTTCAAAATCCTGCGTGTTGATCTTATCTTTTAAGTCAATGATCACACGTTCCGCTGTTTTCTTTCCTACGCCGGGCGCTTTGGAAAGAAGTTTTGCGTCTCCCGTCATAATGGCGTATCGGATATCCTCCACGCCCATCACCGACAGCATTGCAAGTCCCCCTTTGGGTCCGATGCCGCTGACGCTGATCAACAGCTTAAACAGTTCCAGTTCTTCCGGCGTTGCAAAACCATATAGACTGACTGCATCCTCACGAACGCTGGTGTAGGTATAAACTTTAACCTCTTCCCCACATTCCGGAAACTCATAGATCCGTCCCGGAGAGACATATACATTATACCCTACGCCCGATACCTCCACGACGATGCGGTCCGCAGTTTTCCACGCAATAATGCCATTTAAATATGCATACATTAAATGCCTTATCTCCTCTCGCCTGTATAAAATCATTATGATTTTAATATATACCGCTCCAATCTACGGTAACTGATCGATACTAAAAATCCAATCAATAATCCTGCCAGTAGTCCTGCCCCCAACAGGAACGGCACATACCATAGAATCGCCTGAAATCCCATCAGCGCTCCTGCCACCAGAAGCTGACCGACATTGTGCATGACCCCTCCCGCCATGCTGACGCCATAAAGCGAAAAATGCGGGTTTCTTTTTATCAATGCCATCATTGTCAGGCTAAGGACCGCCCCGGAAAAACTATATAGTATCATAGTCATATTTGACAGCAAAAATCCCACCAAAATGATCCGCAAGACACTGATCACTGCCGCTTCTCTGATGGAAAACAGATACATGACCAGTACGATCACAAAATTAGCAAGTCCAAGTTTGATCCCCGGAATTGCCGGTGCAACCGGGATCAACGCTTCCAAATACCCCATAATAACAGCCAGAGCCAAAAGCATAGCCATCCTTGCAAGACGCTTATTCAAGTTGCTTTTCCTTCCTAGACATAATATATCCACTGACCATATCTTCACAGCAATGACGCAGGATGATACCTTTTCCAACAATGCAGCAGTATCTTTCCACCCCTTCCTGATCAGGGATATCTTACTTGATCACAATATAAAATCTATGCGGCAGACATACAACCGTATCTCCTACCCGGCGGGCCGCCGGCGTATGGACGCAGACCTGATTGGCGCAATCCGCCTCCGATACAGACACTGTTCCCTCCGAGATAACGACAGTATTGTATCCATCCTCCAACTCAACCCTGATCGTCCGATCAATCGCAAGCGGATATCTTCCAATTTCTGTTTCGTCATCAAACAACACTACGGTCTGTCCGTTCCCACGCCCCCATATCATGGCAAGAAAAAATACCGCCACAAGCAGGGTTACCGCTATAATGATCCCGTCAGCCTTTTTCATTGATATAATTGATCAGTCCTTCTGCTTTGATGATCTTCTGCATAAATTCAGGAAACGGCTGCCCCTGATATTCCTTTCCGGTGGTTTTATCTGTGATCACACCGGAATCAAAATCGATCTCCACCTCATCGCCGGCATTGATCTCTTTAGCAGCTTCCGGACATTCAATGATCGGCAGTCCGATATTGATCGCATTTCGATAAAAGATCCGGGCAAACGTCTCCGCGATCACACAACTGATACCGGACGCCTTGATCGCGATCGGTGCATGTTCTCTGGAAGAACCGCAGCCAAAATTCTTATTGGCAACAATAATATCCCCTTTATGGACCTTCTTCACAAATTCCGTATCAATATCTTCCATACAATGTGTTGCCAGTTCCGCCGGATCTGACGAATTCAGATATCTTGCCGGAATAATAACATCCGTATCAACATTATCCCCATATTTAAAAACCGTTCCTTGTGCTTTCATAGTGTTCTTTTCCATCCTCTCTTTCACAATTACCTAACTTATTACTTCAGCTGGCACGGGCAGGAAATCCTGCCTGTTACCGCGCTTGCAGCTGCCACAGCGGGACTTGCCAGATAGATCTCGCTGTTCACATGTCCCATACGTCCTACAAAGTTACGGTTCGTCGTGGATACGCAGCGCTCCCCTTCCGCCAGAATACCCATATAACCGCCAAGACACGGACCACAGGTCGGTGTGCTTACGATGGCCCCGGCTTCAATAAAGATCTTAAGCAGCCCTTCCTCCATCGCCTGCAGATAAACTGCCTGCGTTGCCGGAATGATGATGCACCTGATCCCCTGCGCGACATGACGCCCCTTCAATACTTTTGCTGCAATCCTCATATCATCGATCCGCCCGTTGGTACAGGAACCGATGACAACCTGATCGATCGCGATATCGCCCACCTGATCGATGGTCTTTGTATTCTCCGGCAGATGCGGAAATGCAACCGTCGGTTTTAAGCTGCTTAAATCAATCGTATAGGTTTCGTCATACTCCGCATCCTCATCTGCCTCGTAAACTTTATAACTGCGTTTCGTATGTTCTTCCAGATATGCTTTCGTCGTATCATCTACCGGAAAGATACCGTTCTTCGCACCGGCTTCTATCGCCATATTGGCAATGGTAAATCGGTCATCCATCGACAGTTCGGCAATCCCGTCGCCAGTAAATTCCATGGATTTGTATAAAGCGCCATCTACACCGATCATACCGATGATATGTAAGATGATATCCTTGCCGCTGACCCATTCCGCCGGCTTTCCCGTAAGGACAAAACGGATTGCCGAAGGGACTTTGAACCATGCTTTCCCGGTCGCCATACCTGCCGCCATATCCGTACTTCCGATGCCGGTAGAAAATGCGCCTACTGCACCGTAAGTACAGGTATGGGAATCCGCTCCGATGATCACATCTCCCGGCACTGTCAGACCTTTTTCCGGAAGCAGCGCATGTTCAATCCCCATCTCGCCGACTTCAAAATAATTTGTAATCTCATTTTTTCTGGCAAAGTTACGGACACACTTACAGTGCTCTGCCGATTTGATANNGCACCAGCGCGATCTTGTCCTTGTCAAATACACTCTGTGTATTGAACTTTTCCATCTCTTTGATTGCAACAGGACTTGTAAAAAGTCCCTTCCGCGATTCGGTTTATCCTTACAGGCAAGCCGGCGGAATGGATTAGCGGCAAGCGTTACGGACACATTTGCAATGCTCTGCGGATTTGATATCCTTATTCGGCACAAAATGATCGGGCACCAGCGCGATCTTGTCCTTATCAAATACGCTCTGCGTATTGAACTTTTCCATCTCCTTGATTGCAACAGGACTTGTAATATCATTGCCCAGCACGAGATCAAGATCCGCCTCGATCAATTGTCCCGCTGTCACCTGTTCCAATCCGGCATGTGCTGCCAGAATCTTCTGCGTCATTGTCATTCCCATTTTTTTACCTCCATGCTGATTAAGCCTAATATTGTTTTCTTACATCTTTTATTTTTCTGATAATAACATTCCGGTTTCCTTTTGAAATGCATCCGCCCACTCAGAATCACGATAGAATATGTTTCATTTAAGTAACAAAAATCATACAAATTATTATAGCACATAATGTTGAATTTGTGAACTGACCGAAATGCCTAGATGATCTGCTCCAAATCCTCCAGCCGCCGGTATAACCGCTCCAACTCTTTACCAAGGACATCCAGCTCTTTTGCCCGCAAGTCCGCCATACCGTGCAATTCATAATTTTGGTTCAAAACATGGGTGATCCCGTTGGAGATATCCTCGCCTACCTGCATCAGCCCCTGCAGCTTCATGGTGATAAATCCAAGCTGTTCGTCTGCCTGACCGGACATTTTTTGTCCGTCTTCCTCCAGTTCCATACAAAAATTCGTCTGATCGTTAGCAAGTTTAAATGCATTTTTTGTCCGGATCACCAACATGGCAAGCTCGTCAATCTTATCACGCATCTGCCGGTCCGTCAGTTTTATTTCATCCAATGCAGCGGAAATATTCAGATTGCCGCCCCCGCTTCTGGCATAATCCAGCGATACATTAGCGGCGTAAAGTTCCAGCTTTGAGGCAATATTCTGAATATATGTAAGATCATTATAGATCGTCTCGATCAGTTCCATAGATTCCTTCTGCATATCGTTTAATACGCCAAACGCCTCTTTCTGACGTTCTTTATCATCCACTATCTCCTGATGGGAACTGCTGCAGTCCTGCAACGATACCCGGATCGATTCATAATCTTCCCCAAGGGATTGTCTGGAAAGCTTTAACCTTGTCGCCGCGGCATTGCCTTCCTCTATGGTCTGGCGCATTATTTCCGACTGCTCCGTCAGCTGTTCATAATTCCTTTTTACACCGTCGAGGCTGCCCTTGCACCGTTTCATATGATAGGTAAATCTTGATCTGCTCTCCTCTGACTCCTGGAACATATCGTGTAAGTTGTCTTCTGCGGCAGAAAGCGCATCCGACATTCCCTCCATCTCATCCATACGCTCCGCCAGCTGCTTAGCAAATGCCTGCAGATCTGAAGTATCTCCATAGATCCTGATCTTATCCTCAGCCAAAGCAGTCGCAATCTGGTCAAGCGGCGCAAACATCTTACTAATCTTACGTGAAGTGTAGAACACCGAAAATGCATATAAAATTAAATATATACAGAAAACACCCAGAGTCCTGATATAATAAACTTTCGTATCATCCTCCGACAGATAGAGCAGTATCGCGCTGGCAGCAAACACAGCTAAAAAAGCAATGCCAAATACCCAACCGATCAGTTGATTGATCTGATACGAAAATGAAACTTTTCCTTTCATAAAACACTAATAACCATGCCTTTCCCGCATCTGATAAAAGGGCTGGCAAAGATCGCCAGCCCTTCTGTCGCTTCCTTCTAATCATGCACTGACTGATAAGTCTAAATGCCTTAGTTCAACCTAGTTATCGATCAGCTTGCCTTCACCGTTCCAGCTATAAAGCTTACGGATCTCCTCACCGACTTTTTCAGACTGATGCTCAGCCGCCAGCTTTCTCATTGCCTTAAAGTGCGCCTGTCCGCCAGCCGGAGACATATCCAGCAAAAATTCTTTCGCAAATGAGCCATCCTGAATATCTTTAAGGATCTTCTTCATGGTCTTCTTAGTCTCATCCGTGATGATCTTAGGACCTGTTACATAATCACCGTACTCTGCTGTGTTAGAGATCGAATATCTCATGCCTGCAAAACCTGACTGATAGATCAGGTCCACGATCAGCTTCATCTCATGAATACACTCAAAGTAAGCGTTTCTCTCATCATATCCTGCTTCCACAAGCGTCTCAAAACCTGCCTGCATCAGTGCACAAACACCGCCGCAGAGAACTGCCTGCTCGCCAAAGAGGTCTGTCTCCGTCTCTGTCCTGAATGTTGTCTCTAATACGCCCGCTCTTGCGCCGCCGATTGCAAGGGCATATGCCAATGCTTTTTCCAACGCCTTGCCTGTAGCGTCCTGATGTACAGCAACCAGACAGGGAACACCTTTGCCTGCCTGATATTCGCTTCTTACAGTATGACCCGGTCCCTTGGGTGCAATCATTGTAACATCTACATCCTTGGGCGGAACGATCTGATTGAAATGAATATTAAAGCCATGTGCGAACATCAACATCTTGCCTGCTGTCAGATTCGGCTCAATATCCTTCTTGTACATAGAAGCCTGAAGTTCGTCATTAATAAGGATCATAATAACGTCAGCCTTCTTAGCAGCTTCTGCTGCAGTAAATACTTCAAAGCCCTGCTCCTCAGCCCTCTTCCAAGACTTCGATCCTTCATAAAGACCGATAATGACATTGCAGCCCGATTCCTTTGCATTCAACGCATGCGCATGCCCCTGGCTTCCGTATCCGATGACTGCGATGGTCTTGCCTTCCAATTCTGAAAGATTACAATCTTCCTGATAATAAATCTTAGCCATTTTTTCTTCCTCCTACTATTTTTAATGTATATTTAAACAGTTGCCGGGCGGTTTCCTCCGCCGGAGCAGCCGCTTAATTATCCAGCCACACGACGTCCTTATTTCCCCTTGTCAGTCCGGTAATGCCTGTCCTTGCCAATTCTAAGATCTCATAACCTTCCAGAAGCTTGATAAATGCCTCTATCTTTGACTGATTACCGGTCAGTTCAATGATCATGCTCTGATTTCCGACGTCAATAATACTTGCCCGGAACACATTGGCAATATTAATTACGCTGTCCCGCGTCTGCTCGGAAACGCTGATCTTGATCAAGCAGAGCTCGCGATAAACGGATTCTTCCGGCGCCAGCACTTTGATATTACGAACATCTACAAGCTTTGCAACCTGTTTTTCAATCTGATCTAAGATCTCGTCATCCCCTGACGCCACGATCGTAATACGCGTATATCTCGGATCGGCTGTCACACCCGCTGTAATGCTTTCAATATTATATCCACGTCTGGAAAATAATCCTGAGATCCGGCTCAGCACACCGGATGTATTATCTACCAAAAGCTGAAATACTTTTTTATTCACCTGAATAACCATGCCTTTCTATACTTAAATAAAATTGCTTTTGATCCTCTTATCAGATCCCACAAAAGTAATATTAACAACATTAATAACAAAAGTCAATGTATCGAACATCAATTCTCAGATTCCATACACTTAAGCAGCGCCAACGTCCCTGTTCTCGCAACTTCCACAATGCTGACCTGACCCAGCATTGCAAGGAGAAGTTTGATACGGTCCGGCGTATCGCAGATCTGCAGGATCATCATCGTTTTTGACATATCAACAATATCCGTCTTCATGATATCGCAGATCTCCATGATCTCTTTCCGGTTATTTTTATTATATTTTACCTTGACAAGCATCAGCTCTCGGGCGATCGCCTGATGGGATTCATAAGTTTTAACCTTGATAACGTCCAGTTTTTTGTTAAGCTGTTTTTCAATCTGTTCCAGAATACGCTGCGTACCGGAACTGACAATCGTCATGCTGGACACCTCCGGCGAATCGGTCTCGCCAACAGCAAGCGAATCTATATTAAAACATCTTCTGGAAAACAGTCCGGCAACCTTACAAAGAACGCCGGAACGGTTTTCTACCAACACATTAAATATTTTATTCATAAAAACTGCACTCCTCTCCTCTATACCAGATCCATCGGATCAATGATGCACTCCATCAGAAACGCTTCATCCTTCTTCAAAAATTCTTCAATCCGCGCGTCGCACTCCTTCATATCCGTCAGACGGCTGAATCTGATGCCATATGCTTCCGCAATTTTCTCCAGATCCGGACTTCCATCCAGCGCAACAACACTGTAACGGTCCTGGTACGTGAAATGCTGGTACTGCCTGACCATACCAAGATAATTATTTTTTAATACGATGATCTTGACCGGCACATCATGCTGTATCATCGTTGCAAGCTCCATCAACGACATCTGGAACGAACCGTCACCGCAGACGGCAACCACCTGTTTCTTAGGATTACCAAGCTTTGCACCCATGGCAGCCGGAATGGAATACCCCATAGTCCCCATGCCTCCGGTAGTCAAAAAGCGTCCCTTCTTGACCACATGATAAGCGCAGGACCAGATCTGGTTCTGTCCCACATCAGCCACATAGACCGCATCATCTTTCATTTTCAATGATAATTTATTAATAAATTCCGCCGGATCCACATACTTCTGATCAGGGCAACGGGCAATTTTCATTTCTTTTCGGTACTGTTTTAATTGATTGACCCATGCGTCATAATATCCATCGATCTCATATTCCAGAAGATCATGCAGGATACTCTTTGCTTCCCCAACGATCGGAATTGTGGCGCCGGTATTCTTGCCGATCTCTGCAGGATCCACGTCAATATGCACTAAAACGGTATCTTTCATAACGAGTTCCGGCTGATTGACTGCACGATCCGCAACTCTTGCTCCGATCAGCAGGATCAGGTCAGATTCCTTCATCGCCCTGTTGGCATAAGGCTTGCCGTTGTTGCCTACCATACCAAAATAATAAGGGTGATCCGTCGGCATCACGCCAATCCCCATCATAGTAGATACTACGGGGATCTGATATTCCTCCACAAACTCCAGCAATTCCTTCTGGGCACCTCCCAGAATCACTCCGCCGCCCGCACAGATCAAAGGACGGCTGGCATGCTCCAGCTCCCTTACCGCTTTCTTGATCTGAAGCGCATTACCCTTTACCGTCGGCTTATAAGTACGCAGTTTTACATCCTCCGGATAATGAAATCCCTTTATCTCCTGCTGCTGCACATCAATCGGGACATCGATCAGCACCGGT
Source organism: Lachnospiraceae bacterium UBA7481 (assembly GCA_002478505.1). Lineage (GTDB taxonomy): Bacteria > Bacillota > Clostridia > Lachnospirales > Lachnospiraceae > NK4A136. The sequence goes on along the minus strand of DLOP01000106.1, from coordinate 16,079 downwards.
CCCTTACGCCCCGTATTCGCAATACGGAACGCCTCCTTAAATATCCTAGGGATATCGTTGACATCCTTTACAAGATAACTGTATTTCACAAAGGATTCCACTGCTCCTGTAATATCCGCCTCCTGAAATACATCGCTTCCCAACAGCTCCGAATTTACCTGTCCGGTAATACAGATCAGCGGTATACTGTCGGCAAATGCCGTAGCGATCCCGGTGATCAGATTGGTTGCGCCCGGACCACTGGTTACGGCGCACACTCCCGGCTTACCGCTTGTCCTGGTCAGACCGCTTGCCGCATGTGCGGCATTCTGCTCCGTACGCACTAAGACAGTACGGATCTTGGATTCCATGATACTGTCATAAAAAGGACAGATTGCTACTCCCGGATAACCAAATACCACTTCCACATTTTCAGCTTCTAAACATTTTATCATTGCGTCTGCGCCATTCATATCCACAGATTTCCTTTCTGAAATAATAATCTTACGTTATTAAATAACTTACGTTATTAAATGAAAATACTAAAAACATTTTTATTTTATCAAATAACTACTCCGTTGACAATAACTCAATTAGACAATTACATATCCGGCATACTTGCAAAGCTGCCACTATTTAAAAGGTATTATTTTTTAATTGTTCTGTATGAAGAAACAATAAAACTTGATAAACTTTACAATATATGGTATAGTACTTATGTCATTAGGCACTATATTTATGCATTCTTTCAGAGCATAAAGAAAAATAACAGGCTTTAAATCCAAAAACAAACTGCAAAAGAAAGACGCATAAATATATTTAACAATGCAGATACTACAGATATCATAAATAATGGTGAGGAAACATGAAAAAATATACTGATTATCCATATAGTAAGAAATTATGTCCGGCAGCCACCTTTTCATTGAAGGTATGTCTTTTATTAACGGCAAGCCTCTTTTTGACCGCCTGCGGAAAAAATAAAGAGGAAGAAAAAATCGACGCCTACCGCGAGAGTATGACTTCGTGTTATGAAACAATTGCCACTTCCGCCTCCGCGCTGGATGCGATCAATCCGTCCGCCAACTCCGCAGTCACCGATATGCTTACGCAGTTGGACCTGATGAATACAGCCTTTCAAGATATGGCTGCATTAGAAGTTCCTGAAGAATACTCCTCCATCGAATCCATGGCGGATGATGCCGCTTACTATATGAGCGAAGCATCCCGTCTTTACCATGAAGCGTTTGCCGACGGAAATTATCTGCCAGAGGTCGGAAACAATGCACAAGCCCAATATAAAGCGGCTATGTCTTATCTCTCTTATATCGGAGATATCCTAATGGGTGAGATTCCTGAGGGGGATGACGTCACAGTTACCGTAACGTATTAAAAACGCTTTTACAGATTGTAAAACTGGATTTGATATTAAATCCAGTTTTAGCATTTATCTACTATGCATTTTTCTCCATATCTGCCGACTTATCCTCTAAATGTTCCTCCGTCTCCAAGTCCTCTCCTAAATCTATTCCTTCATTATCTTCAACAACTTCTAATCCCTTATACTTCTTTTTCCGCGACAATGTATCCTTCATCTTATCCATAATCTCCCCATAACTATAAGAATGAAAATCGGGATAAGCTTCTATGATACGTGTCTCCATAGAAACAAATTTCTTATTGATACCCTTTAATTTTACCACAAGGGTTTTACTTCCCCTAACAATCTTAAAACGGTTCAGATATGCTTTTTTATTGTTCATCTTGTCAAATCCCGCCTCAATATTGCGGTCAATGGCATCATAGATCTCTTTGCATTTACGGTTCAGATTGCACATGCCGATCACTGTCAGGGTAGCGTCCACCAAAAACAATACCCAGAAAAACACCCCTAGCGCCACGCGGACATGTTCAGGTATTTTAGCCATCATTACGATTGCAAACGGATGAAGCACCTTGATCAGAAACAGAATGGCGATTCCAAAAAATGCGCCTGACACAACGCTGATACGCCCATTGATATTCAAAGGGAAATAACTGTAATCCCAATATCTTGCATGAAAAATCTTTTCCAGCGTCCATGATGTAAAATATTCTACCGCGCAGCAGGTCAATGCGGAAATCAGTACGATCTTAAAAGAACTTTCCATGCCGTCCAGCAGATACAGATTCAAGATTGCCACAACGCAATAGATCGGCAGATAAGGTCCGATAAAACATCCCCTGTTCATCAGTTTCCCCTGTTCCACCAGTGAAAAAATCGTAGATTCATAAAACCAGCCGATAAAGCTGTAGAACATCATGACACAAGTCAATGTAGCAAAATCCATTCCAAGAAGGAATGGCGTTGTCAACAATTCATACACGATCAATGTCCTCCTATCGTTTCCTGAAGTGCGCAAAGCTTATCTGCAATACAAAGCAGAACGCCCTCCCGATACTTTGGCGGTTTAACAGTCAAAGGAAACATATGGGATTGTATCATGTCTTTTTCGATATTTGTCAGATCAAAATCCTTAGACGCTTCACGCATGGCTTTCCCCGGATGCGTAAAGCCATGAATGGAATTTTTTAATGATTTTTCATGCCAGTCATAAAGGAAATAATCATGAAGCAACGCACCTCTGATCAACTCTTCCTCATGTACCGTTATATGTAAACGGTGAGACATAAAATACGCAGTATGCGCTACTTTGATACAATGCTCTTTTACAGTAGTCGTTCCATGCTGTATATACTGTTCATTTTCATCAAACCGGGAGTTCTTGCGGATTTCCTTCAATATAAGCCGAAACTTCTCCTCTTTATTTGCCGGAAGCCTTTTTCCCATAATCTTTTCAAACCTCTTAATCACAATATTATATTTCATTTTCGATGAAAAAATGTTATGATTCTCATCTCTTGCAATAAAAGAAAGAACTCTTTCTCTCATATCCCATCTCTTTATATGTAATGATCTGCTCCGTATTCCCAATAAATAAAATCCCCGTCGACACCAGCGAATGACAGAACTTTTGGAATACCTCATCTTTCGCTTCTTCCGTAAAATAGATCAATACATTACGGCACACGATCATATGATAATCCTTCGGATAAGGATCCGCCAGAAGATTATGCTGCTTAAATACCACCCTGTTTTTGATCTCATCCGAAATCTTATATGCATCCCCGATCTTTTCAAAATATTTTTTCCGCAGATCTATTGGAACTCCCGCAACTGACTTTTCCCCATAAATCCCTACTTTCGCCTTTGCAAGGATCTGCTTATCGATATCCGTCGCCGTGATCGTGATCTGATTGATCGGGATATGTTTAGACAACGCCATAACCAAAGAATAGGGTTCATCGCCCGTAGAGCAGGCAGCGCTCCATATCTTCAGATTGGTGCCAAATTTACGGATCAGTTCCGGGATCACTACATCATCCATATACTTCCACTGATCCGGATTACGATAAAATTCCGAAACATTGATTGTCAGATATCCCACAAATGTTTCATATATTTCCCTATCATTTTTTAACAACAAAACGAAGCTGTCATAATCGGCAGCTTCATATTTTGCAATCAGGGCATCGATTCTGCGCTTCATCTGCTTTTCCTTATAAGCGCTTAAATCTATGCCCGTCATTTTCAGAATTTGTTTTTTGAAAGATTCATAATCGTTCAGCACGGTAACTCCTCACCATACGATATATAGTTTATTCCTCTTCACTCCCTGCAGCATCCTCAGCCACTTCCTCTGTCTCCGGAGCAAGCCGCTTCATGCTTAAGCTGATCTTTCTTTCTTCCACATTCAGATCAACTACCATAGCCTCTATCTCATCACCAATCTTTAATACGTCGGACGGCTTCTCAACCCGGTATCTGGCAATCTGCGATACGTGAAGCAGTGCATCAATTCCCTCCTCAAGCTGCACAAACGCACCAAAGTCCGTCATCCTTGCAACTTTACCTGTTACGATCGTTCCGACAGCATACTTATCAGCCACATTTAACCATGGATTATTTTCATCAAATCTGACACTCAGGGCAATCTTATCACCCTTGATCTCTTTAATGATCACTTTCAAGGTATCGCCCTTGCTCATCACATTAGAGGGTTTATCCACATGTCCCCAGCTCATCTCAGAAATATGAAGCAGTCCATCCACTCCGCCGATATCCACAAATGCACCAAAGGCAGTTACATTCCGTACAACACCTTCAATAATATCCCCTTCATGGAATTGCGCAATAATCTCCGCACGCATCGCTTCCTTACGCGCTTTCAATACCCTGCGGCAGTCGCCGATATATTTTCTCTTTTTCGGATTAAATTCCGTAACTACAAACTCTACTTCCTGTCCTTCCATCACAGATAGATCTTTAACTGACGTATCTGACGCAAGGCTTGCAGGAATAAACACGGGCACATCATCTACAATGACTTTCAATCCGCCCTTTACCGCTTCCGAAACAACCGCTTTCAGTACCGTTCCCTCGTTAAACGCATCCTCCAGCACCTTACTTACCTTTTCCGCGATCAGCCTCTTATAGGATAATACGACCTGACCGTCTCCGTCGTTCATCTTGATCACTTTGACGTTGATCTTATCTCCCGGATTCACAACGCTTGTAAGATCAACGGTGGGATTATTCGTGTACTCATGCTTTGTAACAATACCATCTGACTTATATCCGATATTAACAGCTATTTCATCCGGAGTTACAGTAATAACAGTTCCTTCCACCACGTCACCTACATGGATATTTTTAAATGAATCTTCCAGCATTTGTTCAAAAGATACTTCTGACATAGTTTTGAACCTCCTCTATAATATTATTCGGGGTGGAAGCCCCCGCTGTAATTCCTATCTTACGCACAGTATCGTCAACCTTTAGCTCTAAATCTCTGCTGGTCTGGACAAAATACGTCCGGGTACATTCCTGCCTGCAGATCTCATACAGCTTTCTGCTGTTAGAGCTTTGTGTGTCACCCACGACAATCATGATATCGGCATCCGACGCAATTTCCCTCGCTTCTGCCTGACGCTTTCTTGTGGCGTCGCAGATAGTATTCATAATATTTATATCATAACCTTTTTTCATAAATATTTCAATAAGTTCTTGAAATTTATTGTAGTTAAATGTCGTCTGTGAAACAATGCAGATAGGAGAACTTTTCTTCCCACTCTGTTCCACGGGATGATTTTGCCCGGTTTTATCGGGAATCACGCCGTTTTGACACTGATATTCTTCAGGATCATACAGGCAAGCTTCCTCTTTGGTCGCAATCACCGCAGCGGGTGTCTTTGACCACCCTCTGATCCCTTCCACCTCGGGATGTCCCGGATTGCCAATAATTACTATATGGCTGTGCACGCTCTCCCTGCTGACAATCTCATGGATGCGTTTCACAAAAGGACAGGTCATATCAATATATTCCAGTCCGTTTTCCTTCAACAGCGTTATGATCCGTTCGGGTACACCGTGGGATCGGATGATCACTACACCGTTTCTTAAAGCTGCCAGTTCTTCCTCTGTCTCTATGATAGCAACTCCCTTATCTATCAGATCTTTGACAACCTCTTCATTGTGTATGATCGGACCATATGTATAGATTGGTTTCTTCTGCTTTAACTGTTCATAGACCTGATCCACCGCCCGCTTAACACCAAAACAGAAACCGGCGGTTTTGGCAAGTATGATCTCCATGCCATGCTCCTTTTATCTTTGCGGTTTACATAACTTTTCATCAGAACATCTATGTTCCAAAAACATCATAAATGAAATCATTTTTGGAACATAGATGTTCTGACTTCAAGTTATGCAAACCTCATTGCTGCATTGATCGTTCAAATCAGTGAAATGATCTTCTCTTTCACCTGATCTATCAAATCAATGAAATGATCTTCTCCTTCACCTGATCTATCAAATCAATGAAATGATCTTCTCCTTCACCTGCTCGATCGTCATATCCGACGTATCCACCAGTATCGCGTCCTCTGCCTGGCGAAGCGGCGATATCTCACGATTTTTATCCCGCTCATCCCGTTCGATGATATCTTTTTCAATCGTATCCAGATCACATACCTCTCCTCTGGCAGTCAGTTCGTCATATCTTCTCTTCGCGCGCACCTTGGAGCTTGCGGTCAGAAAGATCTTCGGTTTCGCACTTGGCAGCACATGGGTACCGATATCCCTGCCATCCATGACCACATCATGATCTTCCGCCAGCTTTCTTTGCAGATCCACCAATTTCACGCGCACTACGCCTTTTGCGGAAGAGACCGACGCCATGGCGCTTACCTCCTCCGTCCGAATCAGACCGTTGACATTCTCTCCGTTCAGCCACACCTGCTGCTCCCCATCCACAAAACGGATCGAAATATCCGCCGATGCAACGCATTCTGCCAGTGCCTTTTCATCTTCTATATCTATATGATTGCGTAACAAATACAATGCCATTGCACGGTACATTGCTCCCGTATCGATATAGATTGCCTTCAGCTCCTTTGCCACTAATTTTGCAATGGTGCTTTTTCCGGCTCCCGCCGGTCCGTCGATCGCAATCACTGTCGCCATAGCTTACCTTCTCCTTTTATTAACTATATTCATTTATAAAAATATTGATGGAACATTATTTCCCAAAATTATTTCTAGAGAATTAAAAAAGATGTAGTATCTTCATCTTTCTATAAGAAGAACGATACCACATCCTTTTTTATATTGCAATACAAATATTTTACTGCGTAAAAAAGCTTGTCCAGTACATCAGTTGCCGTGTCAGAGACAATAATAACATAAAACAATTAATACAAAATTCTTACATGCCCTAAGTTAGGAAAAAAAGAATATATCTTCTTTGCAATATGTCCCGGTTCTTTGATCCATATAGAACCATCTCCCCAAATATCAAATATGGTCATTGCAGATCTAACATAGACGCAATTATTACTTTCTCCGATAAATTGCATTTGTCTATAAGAAATGAGCTTAGATACGACATTCGGTATTCTGCCAACCGTTATTTGGCTTCCGGTATTCTGATCACTTATGAAATAATTTATTCCGGAGTCTCCCTTCTCTGAAGCCAATACCCCTTTTCCGTCTGTTGTAATATCCAGAAGATCCGCACCGGCAACATAAAAGTTTCCATTGCAGACAAGTGTATATTTATGATCTATTTCCTGCATATCTGTTATTTCTCCTGTTTCCAGCATATATTTAGCCAGAAACAACCGCTCTTCTTCATCTACTATTTGAGAAAATCTTAAATAAATAATACTTTTATCCGTCCGGTCAAAAATCACTTCCCTGATCTTCATTCCGATAAGTTCTTCTATTTCGTTCTCTGTAAAACAAACCTCGCTCCGTCCTGATTCAAGATCATACATCAACCATTCCACATCTCCGTCGTCATCTGTTAGTTGACTGTATATCAATCTCTGCCTCTCCGCATCCACTGCGCCTTCCACATCCCCCTCTATTTCCGCCATCTCAATGATTCGGTCTTTGGAAGCATCATAACAGTACAGGGTACTGGTACTCCCTTCTTTCGTATAATGGTGAACCGTAAAGTAAATATCCTCATCTATCCGGGATAGTCTAAGATTGTATACAACAATCCCTATCACCAGTATAACCAGAAAAATCCCCAGCTTAATAATCGTTGCTTTCTTTCTCTTCCTCCTTCCCATGTTTTCCTCACTAGTATTTTGATTGATATTTGTATCAGTTTCCTTATTCTCCCGCTTCTTCATTTGCATTAATACCCTCCTTTTTTCTATTATCGTAATCCTTCTATTTTTTCATAACCCAATTCCACTGCCATGTCATCCTTTGATTTAGAAAATGCTATCCGAAATATTAAACACAGCCTCAGGATCCGCTCCTTGCATACCACTTGCATCAGAGCCTTCGATCCATACATTGCAGCCATTCATATATAATTTTACTCTGATTGCACTTACGGGAAGCACTCCGGAAGCATTGTGTGATCTTAATGTAAGCTCATCCGCACCGGTTACACCCAGGATTTCCTTTACTGTTTCAGTATATTTATCCGTACCGGAAAGCAGAGAATAAATATCCTGTTCGGTATCCTGCATTTCTTTTATTACCTGACATGCAGCCAGATCAATCAAAACATCCGGATCCATCGTTGAAGCTGCGGCAGCATAACAAATACAATCGCACAATAATTGATCATTAAAAACATTTTGCTTTTCTATCCATTTTTCATCTGTCGTATAGACATACACCCACTCTAAATCGTCAAAAACGACAGCCCCATCCCTATCGGCCATCTCACAATAAGTTATGATAAGATTCCCTTCCTCATCCAAATGCCCTATAAGCTTAGACACATACCTACACCACGACGAAGATGTACGACTATAATACCTATAGTACGACGGAGCTGTATACCTAATGGTATACTGTTTTGTCTCAGCATCATATTCATATTGCCCATCCCCGTCATCATCAAATGGGAACACTAACACCATGGCATATCGAGGGGGAATGGTTGAATGACTATAGTCAGTGTGCCAATCCAGCATCTCAATCTCCCCGTCATACACAGCTTCATACACATATTGCCCATACGGCAAAACGTCTTCCGGATCACCCAATAGTGTCGTCCGCAGATCTTCTTCCTCCTGTTTCTGTTCTTCCTCAACTCCGGCATTGATTTCCCCATCCTGGCTTTCCGGCGTTTCATCCGCCGTCTGTTCCTGAACATCACTTCCTGTTCCAATCTCTGTCATCTGTCCCTGTGCATCACTTCCTGTTCCAATCTCTGTCATCTGTTCCTGAACATTACTTCCAGCTCCGATCTCTGTCATCTGTTCCTGTGCGTCATCTCTAGTTTCCACATTTGACGCTTCCTCTTCTCCACTGTTTTTCATAAAAAATACCGCGCCTACAACAATTACTGCCACGATCACTGCTGCCAGTCCTATTTTAGCTATTAATGTATTCATTCCTGCTTTCATGACTCCTCCTTTGATGCCATTCGCGATGCCGTCTATTGCGTTTTGCGCTGCCTCTCCTGCGGCTGCAGCGCTCAGGTGCCTGCTTTTACCAATTACTATCTTACGAATCAAAAAAATCATCGGATATATAGTGACAAACTTCGTCTGCTGTGCTCCATCAAAGTTGCCGTTACGACTGTCCGACGGTTTACACAGGCGAAAAAAACATACAGTAGTGCAAATCCCTAAAAAATTATTGATATGTCCCTTCTTCCACCTCATTCAGTATCCTTTCAAGGGAACAAACTAATTCTCCATATTCCATTAACCTCTCATCGGTATTTAAAACCCTCATGATCAGATGATCATTATAATCTATGTAAGCATCCCTATTTTCTGTTATTGCAATCCTTCTATTTCATCTTCATATCCCAATTCCACCGCAACATCATAAGCCGTTTTTCCCTCATTATTCCGTATGTTGATATCTGCGCCTTCTTCAATTAAAAAGTTACAATTATCAAACTTTTCTGCTCGAATCGCACGAAAAAGCGCTGTATCTCCATTTGCGTCCTGCATATCTAATAAATATCCCATTGGTCTTGTGGCATTATTATAGAATTCCTGAAAATACTCTATATCCATATCCTCTGCTGCTTCATGCAAAACTGTACATTCATATCTTGTACCCACATTATGCCATTCTTCCGCTCCATTTTCCCACAAGTATACGTTTGTTAAAAACATACTTTCCTTAGTTTCCTCGCTATACCTATAATCAATATAAAGATGTCCTGTATTAGGATCCGCTCCATAGTCAACCAACAACATTACTTTTTCATACATATCTTTTGAAGGATGCACACATATATAGAAAAGAGGATAAGAACTTATCATATCAAAATCTATCCTGTTGGGATCTGCCCCTTTTTCCAGAAGTGCCTTAATTATACTTATATCCGCATTATGAGAAACTGCGTGATACAGCGGATAGCCTGTCATGCCTGATCCTCCTGTAAATATTCCCCATACGAGGTACAAGGGCTGACTCACTTCAAGCTTATTGACGTCCGGCATTTTCTCAACAAATGCCAATGCTTTATCCATTTCACCGTCATCAATATATTTGTAAAATTGTGTTACCATACAACGGCAATAAATATCATATCCGCAATACAATATTAATACAACCGCAGATATTATCCCCAAACTTATTACTGTCTTTTTCATTTCCCCACTCCTTCCCTTATTATAATTATATTTACATCAGACCGACATCCCGGCGAGATATCCGGTTGCCCATGCGATCTGGAGATTATACCCGCCGGTCAGCGCATCCACATCTAACATCTCTCCGGCAAGATACAGTCCCGGTATGATTTTAGATTCCATGGTGGAAGGATCGACTTCTTTCGTATTGATCCCGCCAATGGTAATGATCGCCTCTTCAAAGCCCCTCGTTCCGACGACTGTAAATTCCATCCCTTTTAACACTTCCAAAAGCCGCTGACGTTCTTCCCGTTTCAGTTCATTGACCGGCTTCTCCGGGGAGATCCCGGCAAGCTCCGGCATCAACGGTATCATTTTGGAGGGCAGCAGATCCCCTAACGCATTTTTGAACTGCCTGTTTTTTGCTTTTTCAAAGTCTCTGAGCAGACGCTTATCCAACTGCTCTTTCGTTAAAGACGGCTTCAGATCGATTCTTGCCGTACATTTTTTGCCATAATGCTTCACATTCATATAAGAAGCTGCCGATAACACCAAGGGTCCGCTCATTCCAAAATGGGTGAAAAGCATCTCGCCGAAGCCTTCATAAAATGTCTTACCTTCAGCCGACATCGTAAGGCTGACATTCTTTAGAGAAAGCCCCTGTAATCGTCTGCAGACATCTCCTTCCACCTCCATCGGAACCAGCCCTGGTTTTAACGTCATCACATGATGTCCCATCTTTTCCAACAGACGATGCATATTACCGTCGGAACCGGTAACCGGATAAGACGCGCCACCCGTTGCAAGAATAACCGCATCTGCCAAAATATGCTCCCTGCCGGTATCCACTCCGCAGGCATGTCCGGATGCATCTAACAGGATCTGTTTCACCATGGTATTTTTTCTAATTTCCACCTGATTTTTGATCAGAATCTTTTCCAGACATCTGATGATATCCGATGAGTGATCCGACACCGGAAATACCCTGTTCCCGCGTTCTACCTTTAAAGGGCATCCATTCTGCTCAAAAAAATTCATGACTGCATGAGCGTCAAACCCGTAAATACTACTGAATAAAAATTTAGGATTAGAAATAACAGAATCGAAAAATTCTGTCGTATCGCCTGCATTGGTGACATTACATCTTCCTTTGCCGGTAATATAAACTTTCTTTCCCAACTTTTCATTGCGCTCTAACAGCGTCACCTGATGACCGCCTGTGGACGCCGCGTATGCCGCCATCATGCCGGCCGCTCCGCCGCCCACGACTATGATCTTATTTTTCCCGTTGCTCATATCATCTTTAGAGCGGTCATTCCGCCCTGTCCCTTTCTGATTACATCAGTTTTTTTACACCACACATTGCAATATTGCTTTTAATTAAATTCTCATTTATATATAATTTAAACTCATTTGATATATTTTTTCCAAATCTACTCCATACTGTTTCATCATCTGATAAACGCTCAGCAATAGTAACATCAACGATATTGACCACATCTTCTGTTCCATTCCTCCACATTTCTTCAATAAACCGGCAATATGCAGATACTTTATTGCTTGCATCATTTTTTTGTAACAAGTCAAACAGTGGTACATTTATTTCGTCGCCAAAAAAATATGTCCCTGTAACTCTCCAAAATCTTCATAATGTTGTATTAATGCTTGTTTTTTCTCTGGAAAAAGTTCAACCAATTTATTTGCAAATTGTTCTTTTTCAGCCTTCAATCCAAATACCTCCAACAATGTAAAAATAGGATTTTGTCAGTACAATTATTGTTTTCTCTGTGCTCCCTTTTCCAATTCATCATCTTCATAAGTCTGATAATCGTTCCAGACATCTTCCATACACTGCAGATTCTTCTTTAACTGTTCTCTGTAGTTGACGCTCATGGAAACGATCAACGCATTGATCACGCTAAGAGGCGCAGTCAGGGAATCCACGATGGACGTCATGCTGCTCTTTGCCCACAGATTACAGGAAGAATACAGATTCATTGGGGAATATTCCGAGTCCGTGATAGAGATGATCTGCGCGTTTCTTTCATTGGCAAATTCCATGGCTTTCAACGTCCGCATGGAATACTTCGGAAAACTTAATCCAACCACCGCATCCTCAGCATTTACATGGATCATCTGTTCAAATGTTTCGCTGATACTTGTGGTATTGACCACCAATACATTTCCGCGAAACATATTGAGATAAAAATGAAGGAATTCCGCCAGCGGTGCGCAGGTTCTAAGCCCTACAATATATACCGTACGGGCTTTCATCAGGATATGCGTGGCCGTATTAAACGCAGCGGAATCAATCGTCGGGATCGTTTCCAAAATATTTTTTGCATCTGCTTCCAATACATTTTTGATCAAATTTGCAACATCTGCCAGCTCATTTTTATTACTGAGCACCGGAATCTCCCTCTGACTGTATCCCTCCGAAGAAAATTTTGCCTGAACCATGCTAAGCATATCTCTTTGCATTGCCCCATAGGAAGCATATCCCATACATGACGCGAACCTTGCAGCAGTAGATTCACTGACGCCGACGGTTTCCGCCATTTTGGCGGCATTTAAAAAGGCTGCCTGTTCAAAATGCTCCAGAATATAATCCGCAATTTTCTTCTGGCTCTTACTCATCGAACGATACTTTTCCTTAATTTTTTCTTTCATCAGCCAAACCCTTCTTTCTAATAAACTCAATCAAAATAGCCAACACAGATATAAAAACATATTTCTTACATACATTTGATAGTGTATCGCATTTCATACCATCAATAATATAAAACATTTCATAATATCAATAATGAAGTACATAATCTCTTAATATCAATGAGGTTTACATAACCTGCAATTTGCATATTCATGTTCCAAAAATGATTTCATTTATAGATGTTAGAACATCTATGTTAGAACATAGATGTTCGGAACATGAATATGCAAATAAAGAGTTATGTAAGCCGGATATCATCTTTATTGAAAATTTCCCCACAGAAAACCTGTGGGGAAACTATTATCAGAATATTCCACAGTGCTGTTTACCGGCGCACTGCGGCAGTTCCAAAACATGCGCCTATTGCCTCTGCGGATTAAACAGGATAAGCACCGTTCTTAGAATCAGCCTTTGTCATATCCACTTTCTCCTGCTGTGCCTGACGGTACTTGAAGAAGTCAGTTGCAACCTGCGGGAACAGCGCATAGGAAAGGACGTCCTCATCCTGCTGCTTCCATTCCTTCATCTCGCTCTCCAACTTATCCATCTCATTCTCGATCAAGTCAGCGGGACGGCAGGTGATCCTTTCTTCGCCCGGAATAACCTTATCAATAACTTCCTGATTCATCGGTTTTACTGTCTGGCCATATTTACCACGCAGCACATCCTTTGTCTGGTCAGTAGCCATCTTATATCTCTCACCCATCAGTACGTTAAATACAGCCTGTGTTCCGACGATCTGGGAAGAAGGCGTAACCAAAGGCGGCTCACCAAGATCCTTACGCACCTGAGGGATCTCCTTCAATACGTCATAATACTTATCTTCCGCATTCTGCTCCTTCAGCTGGCTCACCATGTTGGACAACATGCCGCCCGGAACCTGATAAAGCAGTGTCTTGATATCAACGCCCATAACCTTCGGATTCAGAAGACCATTTGCAAGGCACTCGTCACGATAAGGTCTGAAATAATCAGCGATCTCAGCCAACAGATTCTGATCGAAACCGGTATCATATTCCGTACCCTTAAATGTCTCAACCATAACCTCTGTAGCAGGCTGGGAAGTACCCAGCGCAAACGGTGACATCGCACAGTCAATGACATCAACACCGGCCTCAACCGCTTTCAGATAAGTCATGGAAGCAACACCGGAAGTATAGTGGGTATGCAGCTGGATCGGCAGTTTTGTTACGCTCTTCATGGACTTGATCAACTCAGAAGCCTTATACGGCACAAGAAGTCCTGCCATATCCTTGATACAGATAGAATCCGCTCCCATCTCTTCAATCTTCTTAGCCATATCCATCCAGTATTCCATGGTATAAGCATCGCCCAAGGTGTAGGACAATGCGATCTGTGCATGACCTCTGCCTTCACGCTTTTTAATTACGTTTGTTGCGTTAACTGCTTCCTGTAAATTCCTAAGGTCATTCATACAGTCAAAGATACGGATGATGTCGATACCATTGGCAACAGACTTCTCTACGAATGCATCCACAACGTCATCTGCATAGGGACGGTATCCCAGAATATTCTGCCCTCTGAACAGCATCTGTGTCTTAGTATTCTTCAAGCCATCCTTGATCTTTCTAAGACGCACCCACGGATCCTCCTTTAAGAACCGAAGGGATGCATCAAATGTCGCGCCGCCCCAGCACTCGATGGAGTGATATCCCACCTTATCCATCTTATCCAGAATCGGAAGCATCAGGTCAGTGGGCATTCTGGTTGCGATCAATGACTGATGCGCATCTCTAAGTATTGTTTCTGTAATCTTGATCGGCTTCTTTTCAGCCGTTTCATTATTTGCCATTCTATTTACCTCCTATTTTTTCATATTAATCCCTCATGTCG
>DLOP01000106.1:0-1276 GCA_002478505.1 Lachnospiraceae bacterium UBA7481 | reverse complement strand
TATATTTTTCACACTAATCCCCATGCCGCCTTCGGCGGCTCAAATAGAAATGATTTTCACACTATTTACATGACACCAAAGATCGCCATAAATGTTCCGGCTGCAACGGCTGTACCGATAACACCGGCAACATTAGGACCCATAGCATGCATCAGAAGGAAGTTGGTAGGATCCTCCTCCGCGCCAACCTTCTGAGAAACGCGCGCAGCCATCGGCACCGCGGAAACTCCGGCAGAACCGATCAACGGGTTGACCTTTCCCTTTGTCAAAGCACACATCAGCTTTCCAAACAGTACACCTGCCAGCGTACCAAAAGCGAAAGCAACCAGTCCAAGAATTACAATAAAGATTGTGTCCCAATTCAAAAACGCTTTTGCGGATGTGGTCGCTCCAACGGAAGTACCAAGCAGGATAACAACGATATACATCAGCGCATTGGAAGCTGTCTCTGTCAGCTGTCTTACAACTCCGGACTCTCTGAAAAGGTTACCAAGCATCAGCATACCAACAAGGGGAGCTGTGGTCGGCAGGATCAGACATACCACGATCGTTACGACTATGGGAAACAGAACCCTCTCCAGCTTGGATACCGGACGGAGCTGTTCCATCTTGATCGCTCTTTCCTTCTTTGTTGTAAACAATTTCATAATGGGCGGCTGAATCAACGGCACCAATGCCATGTAAGAATATGCCGCTACTGCGATCGGGCCCAGATATTTGGTCTGTCCCAGCTTTCCTGCAAGGAAGATAGATGTAGGTCCATCAGCACCGCCGATGATAGAGATTGCTGCCGCAGCCTTATCGCTAAAGTCAGCCCATCCCATGGCGGATGTAAACAACGCACCAAAATATGCCGCAAAGATACCAAACTGAGCTGCCGCCCCAAGAAGAAAGCTCTTAGGATTGGCAATCAACGGACCAAAGTCCGTCATCGCGCCTACTGGGCAGATGGCGTTCATGAATCCAGACTTTACGTATAAGAATGTGATCATGATCGGTTTTGCGTGCGTATTCCTTTATCTGGCGATCAGGAAAGAATTTGAACCTCTGCTTCTGGTGCCGATTGCATTCGGTATGCTGCTGGTAAATATTTATCCTGATATCATGATACCGATCGAGGAATCGGAAACAGGCGCAGGCGGATTATTATATTATTTTTATCTGTTAGACGAATGGGCTATCCTGCCGTCTCTGATTTTCCTTGGAGTAGGCGCGATGACGGACTTTGGTCCGTTGATTGCCAATCCTAAGAGCTTTCTTCTTGGGGCGGCAGCTC
>DLOP01000174.1 GCA_002478505.1 Lachnospiraceae bacterium UBA7481 | reverse complement strand
ATTTTATGACTACAGAATACCGCTGTCAAATACCAAATCAAGGTATTCACATTTTTTTCATAATTAAAAAAATGCACCTCTATATTTTGTATTTGAATATACTATCAGCCACTATTTCTATGATTTGTGCAATCTAATTGTCTTACCTTTTCATGTTTATGTTCATTATAAATATGTAATATAGAAGCCCGATTGCTATTTTATTTTCCAAATATTTTCGGATGTGTTATAATTGTAAAAAAATGAAACAGGAAACAGATGCAAGTTTAACATTGCAAACATATAGCCAAGCGAGAATATGAAAAAACAAAAATATACATTATCCGGCGATTACGACGTTGTAAAATATGAGAATTTCCACGAAATGCTAAAAGGGCTTTATGACAATTATTCTGAAAGAATGGCCATAAGATTTAGAAAAAACGGGAAAGAAACAAGCATCACCTATGACGCCTTGATCCGGCAGATCTCTGATCTTTATTATTTTTATAAAAAGAATGATATTCAAAATAAAAACATAGGAATACTATCCGAGAATCGTTATGAATACATCACGATCTATCTGGCAAGCGTATTTCAAAACGTCGCCGCTCCCATTGACCGGGAGCTTACCGCTGACGGTCTGGCTTCTTTGATCAAAAAGTTTGACATTAAAGTGTTATTTTACACGGATAAAACCAAAGAAAAACTGGATGCTCTTCCGGAAAAAGATATGCTGAGACTGATCAATATAGACACAGACTATCAGACGATCACGCAGGATCATTACGCTCCCGACTTATTTTTTAAGGATACGGAGCATACGGACAGCCATAAATTTTCCGTTCTGGCATTTACTTCGGGAACTACCGGCGTCGTCAAAGGAGCCATGCTGTCCCAGCGTAATATCGTTACCAATCTGCGGGCGCCTTTATTATATATGCATCTGGAATCCCCTATGCTGCAGCTTTTACCAATGAGCCATATGTACGGATTCCATCCCGACCTTTTAACACCGCTTTATAATGGGGATACGATATGCATTAATATGGCGTTAAAGGATATTGCAAAGGATTTTAAATATTACGATCCGTATTATATCGGCGTTGTGCCTGTTATGCTGGAGGGGATCTATAAAAATATCATTCGCGAAGCAAGACGCCAAAAGAAAGAAAAGTTATTCTACAGGCTAATTAAAATAAGCAACCGGTTAAGGAAATGCCATATTGATATCAGACGCCTCCTTTTTCAAAACCTGATCAACAAAAGGCTTAAGATCATCGTATGCGGAGGCGCTTTCTTAGATCCTGTTTATATTGACAGGTTTGAAGAAATAGGAATTACCGTATTAAACGGTTACGGGATGACGGAATGTGCGCCGCTGATCAGCGTCAACCGGGACAGGCATAATATCCGGGGCAGCGCGGGAGCTGTTATCCAGGGAACAAAAGTTAAGATTGCGAAAGACGGAGAAATCTTAGTAAAAGGCTGGAATGTAATGTCCGGTTATTATAACGACAAAGAGGAAACCGAGCTTTCTTTCGTGGACGGATATTACAAAACCGGAGATATCGGGTATCTGGAAGGTGACATTCTGTATGTCACAGGACGCAAAAAGAATCTGATCATATTAAAAAACGGAAAAAACTTTTCGCCGGAAGTGATCGAAAAAGAACTGTTACGGCTTCCCTATATCAAGGAATGTCTGGTGATGGCAGATGTCAGAAACTCCGCGGAAATTGTTATTGCTAAAATACTGTTTAACAGCAGCGCAGATAATAAAGACAAAGTATGCAATGACAGCGAAGTCGAACAATTAAAAAAAGATATTGAAACGATCAACCGCACGCTTCCCTCATATATGCACATTGATGATTTTGAGATTGTTTCCGAAGAATTTGAAAAAACAAGTTCTAAAAAAATTATCAGAGGCAAATACGCTGTGCCAACGGAAAACATGATTCAAAAAAATGAAAATTAAAACCAAAGAATTATATTAAGGAGACGTTATGTTAAACCAACTGAAGACTTTATTAAAAGAGAATTATCATATTGATGATATCAGCACAGAGACGAACATCAAAACCGATCTCGGGCTCACTTCTTTCGACTTTATCAATCTGATCGCTACTATTGAAGATACTTTTCATATAGAGATCGATGAGGAAAAATACCATTCCATTAATACGGTAGGCGATCTGATAGAATATATTGAAAGTGCCAAGAGCTGAGCGCCGTATAAAGAGACATTTCAGGCAATTGCTTAAAAAGGCATTTATTAAAGCGAAATACAGACAGGGATGCGGAAGAAAAATGGAATTAGCGGCAGTTACGCATAAAAGGGATGAAAAACAGTTTTTAAAGTTTCGGAAAACCTTATATCAAAACAATAAAACATTTATAGATAATAGTTACTTTATGATCCGGGAGGTGTTCCGGAAACAGACATGCTTTATCAACGGCAAAGAAATCTATCCTATCAATGTCATGGACGACAGCAGGATCGTAAGTCAGGGGATCGTGGTTTTTGCCAAAGATCTGCCGGATTATATCCAGTTATGCTTCTTTGAAAGTCTGCCGGATCAATCCGAAGCCGTGAAGATGCTGGTGGATCAGGCAATAGAAATAGGCAAAAACAAAGGCTGCAAAAAAATTGTCGTGGGCCTGAACGGTCACGTAAACTACGGATTGGGTTTTTTAAGTTCCCATTACGATATGCTCAATTCCTTTTCAGCAACCGCTAATCCCAGCTACTATCATGATTATTTTAAAAGTATGGATTTTTCGGAAATTAAAATGAATACCTACGTGATCCATACAATCGATCAACGACTGGATAGCTATCAAAAACTATTTGAAAAATTGGACAAAACATACACTTTCCGTAACTTTGATAAAAAAAGATTCGAGGATGACGCAAAGATATATACCGATCTGAATAACAAAACCTTTACCAGCCACAGATATTACTATCAACGGAATTATCAGGAAGATATTGAAATGTTAAAAGAATTATTCCTGTTTATGAAGGAGGATTCCTTGATCTTTGCATTTCAGGGGGATCAACCGGTGGGATTTATCATGTGGTATCCCGACTTTAATGAGCTGGGAAAAAGAGGGGATATTTTTGGAGCAAAGCATTTTATTAAAAATATATTTTGGGGAAGCCGGATAAAAACGGCTAAGATTATGGAATACGGCATTCTGGATGAAAACAGACGATCCGGTCTGGCATTAGCCCTGATCAACCAGATTTTTAAGAACTTAAAGAATTACCATATCACCAGAGCGGAAACCTCATGGATCTTAGACGAAAATAAGGATTCCAACAGCTTTTGTCAGGCAATATGCGACAGCAGATATAAGGACTATGTAACTTATGAAAAAGATATCTGATCAGGAAAAAACCGTTTATATCAGCGATCATTTTGACGAGATCAGCGGTCTTGTCAAAGATATTCTGGAATATCCCTTTGAAAGCGGGTTGTTGAATCTGTTAAAAGAGGAAAACAAGCTGCATCAAAAATATGTGTTTATTCAGAAAAATGATGCCTACGCCTTTTTTACGATCTATGAAAATAAAATGAATATCTTTACTTTCGGAAAGCTGAAATGCTTCCTGACGCTAAAAGTGATCGGTTATCCCTGTTCTTTCAGCAACTGCGGTTTCCTCACCAATGATGAGGAAATGATGTTTGATTATATCAAAAAGATCAAAGGAGCCAAACTTGTACTAAACGTGGGAAATATCAGCGATTGCCCATCCGTAAGACAGATGACGATCGGGGAAACGCTTCCCACATGTATTTTGGACAGACATCTGGATTCCATAGAGGAATATATGGCTCATTTAAGAAGCCCCTATCGGAGAAGGATCAGAAAAGCCGCCGCAGCTTGCAAGGATCTGACCATAAAGACGATAAATGACGGCAGCGTTGATATTTACAGATTGTATCTGAATACCTATGAAAAATCCAATTATAAACTGGAGAAACTGGAAAAGGGATTTTTTGACAGGGTTGACGCTGTCAGGCTGGTATTTTTTCAGGGTACCGACCCGGTAGGCTTTGTGCTTTTAAAACAAAACCGTGAAAAACTTATTTTTATGCTGTGCGGCATGGACTATGATTATCACACCGCGGATCTATATTATTATATGCTGTATCACATCGTATGTTATGCCATATCGCACGGGTGCGGCGCGATCGACTTCGGACAGACTTCGGAAGACACAAAGCTGAGATTCGGGGCAAGACTGGAGAAGAAATATTTTTATGCACACCACTCGAACAGAATATTAAATACCGTGGCAAAGCTCGGGAAAGGACTCTTGGAATACAAATATGATTTTCCGAATTACCGCGCACTGATGTAAGAAGATATTTTTGATTCAAAGAAAAGAAATTGAAAAAAATTGTTTTGCAAAGAGCTGCTTAATGGAGAATTTTAATGAAAGTATTATTGATCAAACCGGCTTTTAAAAATGTATTTACCAAATTATCCATGATTGTCACGGAACCGTTGGAACTGGAATATATGACCGCCATCTGCAAAAGACAGGGAGTGGAAAGCAGGATCTGCGACTACACAATCATTCATACGCCGTTAAAACGTATTCTGCGCCGGTTTCAACCGGATATTGTGGCTATGACCGCCAATTTTGTGCATATATACCCCATTAGAAAATATGTTAAGACCATAAAAAATTACAATCCCGATATCCTTACCGTTGTCGGAGGCCCCCATGCGGAAGTGATGCCGGAAGATTTCCAGTTTGAGGGGATCGACGTGATCATCCACAGCGGCGGGTTTCAGCCCTTTGAAGCGATCATATCCGAACAGCCTGCGGATTACCGGAATATCAAGGGAATCTGTTATTATGACGGGAATGTATGGCATAAAAACGATCGGGAGATCTTCCGTATCGCGGATCTGCCTTTTCCCGACAGGGAGCATCTGTACCGGAACCTGAAAAGATATAAATACGTGACGGCAAAACCATGCGCAATCCTAAAAGCAAGCTATAGCTGTCCGCATCATTGTAATTACTGCTTTTCCACGCTTTTAAACGGCGGGCAGTATCTTTGCAGGGAGCCGGAAAATGTTGTGGAAGAAATCAAAACCATCAACTGCGACAATATCTGGATTGTTGACGATACCTTTTATGTTGATGTAAAAAAATTAGACCGTTTTATTGATTTAATAAAAAAAGAGAATATTAAAAAGAAGTTTTTCTTGTATTTCCGCGCGGATTTTATTGCCGGGCATCCGGAATATATGAAAAAACTATCGGAAATAGGCGTCTCCATGTGCGCCGTCGGGCTGGAAGTGATCGATGACGAAGTTTTAAAAAAATATGAGAAGGACAGCAGCGTCGATATTATCTTAAATGCGATCCGTATATTAAAAGAATGCAATATTACCTGTATCGGACTTCTTATGATAGATATCGACGCAGAAAAAAGTTATTTTAAAAAACTATACGAGTTTATCAAAAAGTATGAACTTTACTTATCAACGATCTCAATCCTTACCCCTATGCCGGGTACCGCGCAGTATGAAAAATACAAGGACAGAATCGTAACGAACGATTATAGAAAATGGGATTTTGTTCATTTGACCATTAATCCTTCTAAAATGAGCAGGGCTACGTTTTATTTTGAATTTTACAAATTATACGTAAAACAGGCTATGCTGACCCTGAGAAAAAGAGTCCTGCCGTTCCGATATCTGGGTGCGGCAATCAACGCTTCTCTGGAATATTGGGTAGAAGTAGTCAAAGGAATTAGGTGGAAGAAAGAGTAAATACAAAAATATCCTGAGTGTGGTATAACACACGGGAACGGAGGTTGAAGATGAAGTATCAAAAATGGGAAAATCTTGCCCGCAAATATAACCGTCTATGGGTACAGAAATATTCTCTGGGTCCCACCAGACGGGAAGTATTAAAGATCATACTGCCCAAATTACAGGCTGACGCATTGTTAAATTTATTTGAAGCCGGCTGCGGGACGGGACAATTGATTCAGGAAATTGCAGAACAATATCCTCAGATCAATTATCTGGGGATCGACGCCGCACAGAATATGATCGAACTTGCAAAGGAAAGCGCGAAGGGAGAAAACATCCGCTTTCAAACATGCCCCATTGAAAGTTTTGCCAGTACGGAGAAATATGATATCATTCTCTGTACCCATGCATTTCCTTATTTCCCCAACAAAGAGGAGACCCTTTGTAAATTTGCGGATCTATGCAATCCGGGGGCGACGATCATTATCGTCAATTCATCTACAAACAGTTTCAAAGACCTGATGATCAATTTCTTTTTGAAGGCAACTACAAGTAAAGCAAGATACCTGTCAGTAAAGGAAATGAAAGTCCTTTTTCAAAATGCCGGATTAAACCTACAGGAAGTAAAGGTCATACGGGAAAAATTTTATATGCCCACGATTGCGTTATTCCATTTGGAAAAATAGCAAACATTCGCCATAGGCTATTGACAAAAGCGGAGCCATAAAAGGCAACTACAGCACGGAGACTGATCATGAACATTTTATTGATACGACCAAAACCACATAAAGATACTATCGGGCTGCAGAATCTGATGATCTGCGAACCGCTGGAATTGGAATATATCGCATCCAATATCAGGACGCACGGACATAAGTCCATCATCATCGATATGATCCTTGAAAAAAGGGAGCTTACCTATTTTATCAAAAAATATCATCCGCAGGCAGTAGGCATCACCGGATATATCGCCCATGTAAATGTTATTAAAAAATATGCTGAGGAGATCAAAGCATATGATCCCGCTATTCAAGTGCTGGTGGGCGGTGTACATGCGGAAGTCAATCCGGAGGATTTTGAATCAGAACACATCGATTATATCATCCGGGCAAACGGATTAAAAACGATCACGGAAATCCTCGACCGGCTGGAACAGAAAAAACCGGCAGAGGATCTGCCCTGCGTCTATAGCCGGTATGGTAGTAAACCACTTAAAGAGACCCGATTTCCTTATGCATTTCCAGACAGGAGAAAGGTGGACCGCTACCGCTCCAAATACTATTATATGTTCCACCGCAACTGCAGCCTTATCAAAACTTCTTTCGGCTGCCCCTATCAGTGCGCCTTCTGCTTCTGCCGGCAGATCACTGACGGCAATTATTTTACCAGAGATCTGGAAGATATTATTGCGGAATTAAAGACCATCAAGGAAACGGAAATCTATATTGTTGATGACGACTTTCTTGTGAATAAGACCCGCATCCTTAAATTTTGCCAATTATTAAAGCAGAATCATATCAAAAAAAGATACCTGATCTACGGCAGGGCAGATTTCATTGCGGAAAATGAGGATGTAATCAGAACGTTTAAAAAAGCGGGGCTTCGCGCCGTCATTGTCGGTCTGGAATCCTGCGACAGCAAAGAACTGAATGATTATCATAAAATGACGCAGGTTGCCGTAAACGAAAAAGCCGTCGGTATATTAAAAAAATACGACGTTGAATGTTACGGGACCTTTATCACCGGAATCGACTGGAAAAAAGAAGATTTTAAGGCATTGGAACGCTGGATCAAAAAACTGGGCATCGTATTTGTCAATTTACAGCCATTGACGCCGCTTCGGGGAACAGAGCTTTATGAAAGATACAGAAAAGATTTTATCATCAGGGAAGATGAATATGAAAAGTGGGATCTGGCGCATCTTGTAGTTAAACCTACATATTTATCTGTAAGAAAATATTATTTTTATACGATGATGCTGTATTATCAAATCATGGTCAATCCGAAAAGCGCCCTGTATATGATTAAAAAATATGGCATGAAAGATACTTTAAAATTAAGTTTTGGGGCTTTTAAAGTTAATATACAATATCTTCAAAAACTGATTGGGAGATAAATAATGGAAGAGAAATTAAAAGTACTACTCATAAGACCTAAATATTCATCTCTTGTCGCGAATTTGGAGCCATTGGGGCTGGAGTATTTGGCCGGACTGTGCAGAGATTTAAAAATAGAGTGTGAAATATTAGATGAATTTCAACACTCATGGTTCTTTCGATATAACAGAATTGTCCGTAAAATAAAAAAGAATGGATATAATTTTATAGGTTTTAACGCAAACGCAAATACGGTCGACTACATATTGGGAAGATCCGGACAGCTAAAGAAAAAATTCAAAGATATCACGATCATGGTTGGAGGACCGGAAGCAGAATTAAATTATAAAGACTTTTGTACTGACGATATCGATCTTGTCTATCATGATAATGGACTTCAGACATTAAAAAATATGTGGGAGAGCAATCTTAAGGAGGAGGTACTGGAGGAACAATCAGGGATATGCTATAAAAGGGAGAATGAATGGATCATAAAAGAGAAGGGAAAACCTGTAAACGGTTTTATCGTAAAGCCGGACAGGACTGAATTTTACAGGGGATTAAAAAAGAACTTTATTTTTTTGAAAGGAAAATATGCTATCAGTAAGGCATCCTTTTCCTGTCCGTTTCATTGCAGCTTTTGTTATTGTACCAAAATGAACAGCGGAATCTATACCGAAAGAGATATCGATGAGGTTATTGAAGAGGTTGAGTCAATTGATCATGACAAAATATGGTTTGTAGATGATACCTTTTTCTTTCATAAAGAGAGAGTAAAAATATTTTGCGAAAAAATAATTCAAAAGGGGATTAAGAAGCAGTTCATGGCTTATGCCAGAGCAGATTTTATTGCCAAAAATCCGGATATTCTGCCTCTGGCATACCGCGCCGGATTCAGGGATTTGCTCATAGGGCTTGAAGCCGTAAGTGATGAGCAGTTAAAGGAATATAATAAGCAGACTTCTAAAAATGACAATGTTTTAGCCATAAAACACTGCCATGAAAATAATATTGTCTGCAATGGTCTGTTTGTGATCAGCCATAAATCAACGAAACAGGACTTCAGAAAACTTTTTGATTTTATAAAGGAAAACAATCTGCTTTGGCCGTTATTTGGCATATTTACTCCATACAAAGGTACAGATGCCTATGAGCAATACAAAGATCAACTAATCAACTTTAAGGCTAAAAACAGAGACGGGCTGCATGTAACCATCCCCCCTGAACATATGAGCGCATTTATGTTTCAGATGAGATTTTATTGGCTTCATGTTCTGACCTATCCAAAGGTATTGGTAAGGACATTATTCCACTCTGCATATGATACTAAGAAAAAGGGATGGTTTTGATTCATCTTAAGGGGGTAACAAATGATGGGTACACATAAAATTTTATTAATTCAACCTACGCCCTATGATCAATATGGCAATCTGGTCAAAAAGAACCGGTTATATTTTGTGGGGCTGGCATTGCCACTGCTGGCGGCGCTTACCCCGGAGGACGTTGATGTGGAACTTTGCTATGAAACAATAGAGGAAGTTCCCTTTGATACAGACGCCGACCTGATCGGTATCAGCAGTATGGGACATGCCGTTATGAGGACGATCGACATCGCCAAAAAGTTCCGGGAATTGGGAAAGACTGTAGTCTTAGGCGGTTATATGGTAAGCCTGATGCCTGACGAAGCATTAAAATACGGTGACTCTGTTATGATCGGCGACTCCGAGGAAACCTGGGGCGAAATGATCGAAGATTTTAAAAACGGGAATCTCAAAAAAATATATAGGAAAAAACTGACCGAACTGAAAACACCGCTGCCCCGCTATGAAATGTTATTAGATAAAAAAATAGGAAATTTCCTGCCGGTCCAGGCAGGCAGAGGCTGTCCGAAAACCTGCAGCTTCTGTTCTATTTATTGTCTGTATCAGGGACAATATTTACAAAGGGAAATTTCTGATGTTATCAGGGATATTAAAAAAATAAAAGAATTGGGATTTCAGCAGTTTCTATTATTGGATGATAATATTTTCTCTGACAGGGATTATGCCATCAGATTATGCGCTGAGATCAAAAAGTTAAAAATGAAATGGATGACGCAGTGTTCCATTGATATTGCAGGGGATGAAGAATTGCTGGATATCATAGCCTCCAGCGGCTGTTATGTCTTAAGCTTCGGTCTGGAAAGCATCAACAGGGAAAGCCTGCTGGGAATGAGCAAGGCATGGGCTGATCCCGCAAAATACCCGGAGCAGATCAAGATCATCCGAAAACACGGCATCGACATTTCCACGGAAATGGTCATCGGCGCAGAGGGCGACACCTTGGAATCCATCAGGGAGACAGCGCGGTTTATTGAAGAAAATCATATTGCCGTCCCAAGATTTTATATTTTAACGCCGATCCCGGGAACAAAATATTGGGATGAAATGAAACAACAAAACAGGATCTATAATACGGATATGTATTCCTATAATTCCTGCGAAGCCGTACATATCCCTAAGAATATGACGCCGGAAGAACTGACAAAAGCGTACTGGGATCTTTACAATGATGTTTATTCCATAAAATGCATCCTGAAACGGACACTCCTTACAAAATCCGTCTTACGGAGACCTTTTCAGACATTTTTTTACTTCTTTGTAAACCTGTATTACAGGAAGCAGATAAAACATGGGATTGTGCCAAATATCGTATGAAAATAATAAATATATTTGTTATTTTGGACGCATTGTGCTACACTAAATATCGTTAATAGAATTTTGAAGGAAAGGAAGATGATATAACATTGAGTAAATTTATTTTAAGCTGTTGCTCTACTGCAGATTTATCCAAAGAACATTTTGAAGCGCGTGATATCTCTTATATCTGTTTCCACTATGAATTAGACGGGGTGCAGTATCCTGACGATCTCGGACAATCCATGCCCTTTGATAAATTCTATCAGGCTATGGTAGATGGCGCCGATACCAAAACTTCACAAGTCAATGCAGATGAATATGAAGCATATTTTAGAAAATTTTTGGAAGAAGGGTATGATATCCTTCATCTGACCCTCTCCTCCGGGATTTCCAGCACCCTCAACTCCGCCATGATCGCTAAAAATACGCTGCAGGAAGAATATCCCGATCGGAAAATTTATGTTGTAGATTCTCTGGGCGCATCCTCCGGTTACGGACTTTTGATGGATCAGCTTGCAGATCTTCGTGACAGCGGAAAATCCATTGATAAGGTCTTCCAGTATGCGGAAGAAAATAAATTAAAGTTAAACCACTGGTTCTTCTCTACTGACCTGACATTTTACATCAAAGGCGGACGTGTCTCAAAAACCGCCGGCACAGTAGGAAATCTTTTAAATATCTGCCCCTTGTTGAATATGGACAACCTTGGCCGTCTGATCCCACGATTTAAGATCCGCACCAAGAAAAAAGTTATCGCGACAATCGTGGAAAAAATGAAAGAATATGCGGATCAAGGCGTTAATTATCCGGGCAAATGCTATATTTCCCAATCCGCCTGCTATGAAGACGCCCGCGCTGTTGCCGATCTGGTAGAAAAAGAATTTCCCCATCTGAACGGCCGGGTGGAAATCAATTCCATCGGTACGGTCATCGGCAGTCATACCGGTCCCGGCACAGTGGCATTGTTCTTCTGGGGAAAAGAGAGGGTTGAATAATTTTTTCTTTACTGAGCGTCATAGCGTTTGGAGACTGCTTTCAGGTGTTCTATGATCGGCAGATGCTGCGGACATACGCTTTCGCACTGACCGCATTCCACACAGCTTGACGCCCTTCCAAACTCCCGCGTCAGAAGATCATAATTACCCAGATTGACCGTCCATCCTTTTTCCGCAGATTCCCGCATATCTTCATTATAAAGCGAGAAATACTGCGGAATTGCTATTTTCTGCGGGCATCCTTCCGTACAATAAGAACATCCGGTACACGGAACTGTGATCTGTCCATTAATAATGTCCGCCGCCTTGAATACAAGTTTCTTTTCTTCTTCATTAAGCGGCTGAAAATCTTCCATCGTTGCAAGATTATCTTCTATCTGTTCCATATTGCTCATTCCGGAAAGAACCATCATAACATTGTCAAGGGACGCCGCATACCTGATCGCCCAGGAGGATATGGACCGCTCCGGCGCATAGTCCTTCAGAAGCTTTTCCGCTGCCTCCGGAAGCTTTGCCAGAGTACCGCCCTTCACCGGCTCCATGACGATGATCGGAACATTATGTTTTACCGCCACTTCATGACATGCGCGGGCATGTACCCACGGGCTTTCCCAATCCAGATAATTCAACTGCAGCTGTACAAATTCCATATCAGGATGCTTCGTCAGGATTTCATCAAGAAGCTCCGGCGTATCATGATAGGAAAATCCCATATGTTTTACCAGCCCCTGTTTTTTCTTTTCCCGAAGCCAGTTGAAGCAGTCATACTCTTCATATTTATGGATGCTTCCCGATTCGATACCATGCAAAAGATAATAGTCAAAAAATCCTGCGCCTGTATTTTCCAGCTGTGCATTAAATATCTTATCCCGGTCCTCAAATGTATCAAAAAATCCACTATGCAGTTTAGAAGCAAGGGTAAAACTTTCTCTGGGGTAACGGTCCACCAAAGCGACCTTTGCTGTCTTCTCGCTCTGAAAACCGCAGTACATCCATGCCGTATCAAAATAAGTAAATCCTCTGGAAATAAACGCATCCACCATCTTCTTCACTTGTTCTACATCAATGCTGCCCGCATCGCTTTTGTCAATCTGCGGCAGACGCATTAATCCGAATCCCAGTTTTTTTGCATGATCCATAGCCAATCCTCCATTTTCACATTCTTATGCTGTCGCACTTTAAGATTCTTATGTTATTATAAACTATTTTGATTGGCTTGAACAGTATGTTATATCTGCTCTATTTTCTCTGCAAGTTTCTTTCTCTGCCGCCTTTCATGTGCAAGATTGTCCTGAATTTCATCCATTCTCCTGAAGATATCCACAATCGCTTCCTGCTCATTTTGAGGACGTTCGGGTGCCTCTTGAGAATTTCGTTCCGCTATGTCCCTTGCAAACAATATACCAAATACCCATCTCACAATAGGCTGGATAATGAAAATCTGCGAAAAGAAAGCAAACGGTAGATTGAAGCAGACAAGCTTCAGCCAATTAGCTAATAATGTTAAAACATGAAAACCTGAATAATACGGATAATACATCCCTGCTGCTAAAAGGCTCATCAACGGACACATAATTAAAACAGTACAACTAATAATCACGGTTTCAAAAATCATGGGGTGATTCCTTCTTGGATCAAACATCCTGCACGCCATCTTGAAAGACAACGGACTTCCTAATAGACACTCCAGCAAATACGCAAGGCAAAGCTCAACAACTATGACCGCCCATATGGGAAACATGCCCCCAAACATATAAACGCCTCCCTGCGCATTGATAGCATGAATAACGCTATCTGCTCCTGTTACCTGCATCAGAGTGTTTCCATTAACGACATACAGGCTATAAAATACATATCCGTGTACGGTAATTAAAACTGTGAGGAATGCAAATACCATCCTCTGAAATTGATTTCTTGGCATAACTTTTTCTCCTTTTCTGGCATAAAAAAACACATGCCACCCCGCTTGCTCACTGATCCGGCGAACTCTTATCTTACGAGATTACATACGTACCGTGATCAGATTTACGTGCGAAGCACTACATGTGTCGTTTATGTTTTATTTAATTCACAAAATAGAATAACAGATTTTTTTTATTGATGCAAGTAATTTTTTCTCTTTAAAATCAATGCAGCAGCGGCAGAAATAAATAATAATTCTGCAATAACAATGATTGTTCTGGAAAAAATCATTTGATAAAATGACACAACTGTAGATAGCCGGTGTAACGCATCCGAATATAAAACTGCTAAATAAAGCACCGATATGGGAACAAAAATCTCCCGTTCAGTATCCTCCATCCTTTTATCTATTCTATAAAACTCTGTAACTACGATCGCCATATTGAAAAGGAATACCGCAATTAGTTGAACATTCAGAAATGGTCCCACAGAAGATGCGTCCATATGAAACGGCATTATCCCATTTCCAACCATTATGACAGTAGCACATGTAACCAGAATGATCCAAATACCTGAAATAACCGATGCAATCAATAGTGTTCGATTCACTTTGCTATCCTTTTTTGCAACATTATCTTTTTCGGTAAGATTACTCTTTTCATTAAAGTCACCTTTTTTAGTCCCATATAGAAGAATCAGTAATATGACTGCCAGCGAAATCAGATAAATCATCCCTGAATGATCGCCAAACAAACTGCTGCCTCTTAATACGTTACATCCTATCAAACCACTATATATTATTATCATTATTCCAATGGCAAAATGTACGATCTTTTTCCGTTTCGCTTTTTCCTGCAATCTGGACAATCTCACTATTTCAGTGAATGCGGTCTCATCATCTGCCTGTATTTCTCCCACAACGATATCCTGTATCTTAAGATCAAGAACATTGGATAAACTCTCCAATAATCCGATATCCGGAAAACTCTCTCCTGTCTCCCAACGTGACACCGCCTTATTGGTAACCCCAAGCAGCTCACCTAATTCGCTTTGGGTATAATTCTTTCTTGTTCTGGCATCTTTAATAAGTTCACCTGTTTTCTTTTTATCCATAAAACACCGCCCCCTATCCTTTGATAATTTTATCCTATCAAGGATCATCCTAAACGGCAATCCATTGTAACGAGAATCCCCTGTTTAAAAGGATTCCCGGTACATGGGAAGGGATCTCCATTTTAGAACAATATGCCCACACCGTGTTAAGTGTGGGCAGGAGCCTGTTAAAACAGTCATAATGTGTCAATTTTCTCAAATTATGCAAGCATACTTGCACTTTTAGATTGTAACTTAACTCGTCAATACCGCCCTCTGAAGCAGGTCATTGATTACACCAATATCCTCTATCTTGTTTATCCCAAAACATTTCTTGCCTGCATCCTTGATAGAGGCTCCGATATGATAGGCAGTGGTTCCGTCAATTATCATAAATCTGTCATGAAACGCTGTTGTATGCTTTACTGTTAAATTTGGATACTGTGCGTTAAAATTTGCAATATCCTGTGCTGTCAGTCTGGCACTTGGGAGCGTGTAAAATGTCACATCCACGCCATCCTTTTTCTTTGCCAAGATATTCAGTGTCACAATATCCACATATCCGTCAATCAGCACAATGGTCTTGTCGGCCTGCTGGATCAGGTCTGTTATAAGTGCAAAAGCATCAAAAATTTGACCGTCAAAGAAAACCTTTTGATTATTTTCCTTATGATCAGCTATATAATCAAATATCTGTTCCAGCTTTCTGTCTGTTTGTTCCTGATAAGAAATTTGTCGCACTTCAATAGCATTTACCCTGTCATAAATTAAAGATGTATTTGCCATATATTTTCTCATTTCCACAAAAGTATCCATAATCCGGATACTTACTTGTATTGCAACACTACTCTTCAGTACAGCCGATAGCATGGCAATCCCCTGTTCTGTATAAGCATAGGGTAAATACCTTCTCCCGCCCTTTCCATTTTCCTCTGTCAATTTTGAGGTCGCAATTTGCGACCTCAAAGAAGATGCTTCTTCCTCAGATAATTGAAAGCGAAAATGTGATGGAAATCTATCTATATTTCTCTTTACAGATTCATTTAGTCTTTTCGTTTCCACACGATACAGCATTGCCAGGTCGCTGTCTATCATAACCTGTTTTCCCCTGATTACATAAATCAGGTTCTGTATCTGTTCAGTGCTTGCTTCAGCCATAACCGGTAAGTTATTATTTTCTGTCAAAATATCTCCTCTCCAAACTTGAGATCACAATTTGTGATTTAAAGTTCAATTCATGTCTGTTTATATCTCAACTTGAATTACTTAATTAGTACTTCAGGTTTGAGGTCGCATTTTGCGACCTCAAAAAAATTATATCATCTCACCTATCTGCACTCAACAACAATTTGCCAAAATCTCTCTTTTTCTACATATCCCAACACTATCCTAAATTCAGCACCACTTTTTAATCAATTAATACTCAATTCACGCTCAATGCGATATCCTTTCCAATTCATTAGATTAATTTTGTCTGGAAACAATACCCCAATTTATCAAAAACAGCACCAAACCAAGCCGAAAACGGCAGAAAGAGAGGATTTTATGAACCCAAACGCTATAAGCGAGAACGAAAACCGGTGATTTTTTCATTCATGTTCCTTAAAGTTTTCTCAAAAAGTGTCGTTCCGTTCATGTCTTGTGTGCTTTTGTAAAAATAGTCCGCAGAATGTCCTAGAATGGCTCCGGTCACTTTGTCTATGACTGAAACTCTAATGCCTCCACATATGAACTTATCACGATACATGTTTGATGAAGTACCGCCATTACCTCCTGATGTAAGCGTTTGTTCTGCATTAGGATCTCCATTTCCGTCACCATTTCCATTTTGTGTTGCATATATTGAAACGCTATTGGAAAAAATGATGCATATGACTAAAAGTAACGTTAATGTAATTTTTGGAATCTTTCGCAATTTTCATCACACCTTTCACATTTTTAATATTTCAATTAAAAATGTAAAAGATTATTTTAATCAAATTGTAAATAATTTGATAAAATGTAATATAGTGTTAATTAATGACATAAATGGTCCATTTTTATCCTTTATGTTTAAATTATTATTGCAAATCATCTCTTAAAAATAAAATTTCTAATTCACCTTTCACATTAGGAAATGGGTATATTTTATTCAATTTTTGAACATCAAATAATGTATACCATTTTCTGACCCTTAAATCAATACCTAATGACCTATTCAAGAAATCAGACACATCTTTAGGAATGTCAATCTTAGTTTCCATGTTATACCTCCAAAGTTGGTGTTCCAAAGCATATTATGTCTTTTTCTCCACACTCAATTCCATTTATGTCCTCTCTTATCATCTTTTCTAACATTTCTGTGTCATACCATTCTTCCGCGAATTGTTCATATATTCCTTTTCCCATCTGTATCTCACCTGATTCATCTATTGATACTGATCCACGTTCTGTTTCAAGAAGTAAACTTTCACCGTTACTTCCGATCTTTACAAGTCCAAATTTAAGATTCAATGTCTCACAAAATTCCTTGAGTTCATCGAATGATATTTCTTTTCCATTAGAAATATATAAAACCTTCAATCTTTCGAATATGATTTCACTCTTACATTTTATCATGATTAAAACCTCCTATCTAAAATCATGTCCCCATGCTTGAAGTATATCTACTATTCCTTTGTACTCTATCTTTTCTATTGTTACTACACCAGGTGATATGGTGTAAAACACTCTATGTGAGATATTTATGTCAACATGGTACAGTTTCTTACCATTTACTTTCTTTCCTTCTATCTTTCCACGATGTTTTTCTGGAATTTGAGGGCAATAAGGTTCTTCTTTAAGAGCTTCAATGATTTTATCATACTTTTTAACAAGTTTATGACGTGTTAAAAGAGAAACGTCATCTTGTACTTTGGAATCATCAACTTTAAATTGCAATATATTTAATTAACCTTTCTTTTGCCAAAATATAGTATTTTTATATGAAACAAAAGAGACCAACATTTTTAATAATGATGGCCTCTTTTAACATAATAAATATAAATTATGGAAGTTCAATATCCGTAATGTTGACCACCTGCAGCATCATATTCTTCATTTGACGGCAGATTTCCCATTGCATCACTAAGAACAGTGGTATCATCAGATACATAACTTTCTGTCTTCCAATTATAGTGATAACCCTCACGAGGACCAGTATAATTTGGATATCCCACCCAAGGATCATAATTTGGATCTTCTAAATATGAAAGAGAATCATATTGCTGTACATTATTTTGTTCTAACCGTCCTTCCTGTACAGGAACATTTACTGTTTCTTCAATTGGACCCTCATTTACAGGACTTGTTGTCTGTTCGACTGTTTCTGTCTTAGTACCTGTGTACACTACAAAATTTTCCAAATCTTCAGGTCTTACGATGTCAAGAATTCTGTATGCACTGTTTACATTTCCTACCAAAGCAACCATCTCCTGGTCACGGTAGATGAAATTTATTTCGAAATTCACGTCATAATTGCCGGTTTCACCGTCAACAAATGTCATGTCAAATACTTCTGATATGGTGAAGCAGTCGATCAACTCCGGGTCGTAATAATATATACCGTTTGATACGAAATTCTTTAACATGTCACTTGGCTCCAGTAAACTCCTCGCAGGATTCTTTCCATAGAATAAAAGACCGCCTATTGCACCAGAAACGTCAAGATACGTCCAATTTGACTTATCTCCGACAAGTGGTGATTCCACACCATCTGATGGTGAAAATGTCTCAAGAAGACCGTTTCTCTCCCTTGCGTCGTCTATAGCTAATATGATGATCGAAAAATCGTCAAAATTTTGGTCATTACGAGCTTCCTCGATCTGAACATTTGCGGACTGAATGGTGTCAATGACAAGCTGCTTCAATGAACTTTCGTCACATTCCATACTTGTATAATTTATGACCTGCTCAACACTTACATTGGTAGGTTCAGTGTCAGGTTGAGGTTCGGCAATTGCTGTAGGTGATGGTGTTGAAACTGGAGAAATTTCTACTTCTTCAGTGTTGGTGGCTACCAATAACCCATCATCAGGTATGTCATTTTTCTTTTCATTCGATAGAATGAAAAATGTAATTCCTAATATTACTACAAATGCAAAGATAGCTATAATAGGTACTATAGGTAGTTTTTTGTAATTTTTTTCTTTCTTATTGTAGTCTACTATTTTCATAATGTGACCCTCCTTAATTTATTTTACTTATAAATAACCAGAATGCTGATTTACTGTACAATTTTCATTTTCATCAAAAACACAAGGATTATGTTTAACATCTCTACAGTTTTTCATTGTGGTTCTCTACATCAATGTAGTGTTTTAGATATCAAACAGTTGACGCAGCAGAGTATTTTTCGCAATTATGGGAACAAGACCCTTAAGATCCTCATTGTTCTCTATGTCAGCCATAATCTTACTGTTTTGCTTCATCTGCTCAACTTCTTTTTCAGCTTCTATAATCTTGTTTAGCAGGCGCGTCAGCGTTTCCAGTTTGGTTTCATCCATTGGCAGATCAATATTGGTAGCCAGCATTCTTTCAATAGCATCCGATGTTTTATGGCTTCCCTGAGCATATATGTAAATCCCGATTCTGTCCATTAAAACATGATAATCGTTATTGCCGGGATTCCTGTCAAAAGTCTGTAACGAAATCAGAAGTTTCTCTCCCGCTTTCTCACAGTCGATGTATTTCCAGTTAGTAAGATCATACTTTACTGAAAATCCCGGCGACGTTTTACGAATTCCATAATCAGTACGCCCCTTTCCGCCGCCTCGTACTATATTAAACCCGGCTTTCTTTTCCAGATAATCCATAATGATAATTCGTTGTACGGCACGGCATTTTTCATAATCCTTCTTTACTTTAACGAATTTTTCCGTTTCTTCTTCCAAACTTTTCACATTTTCTTTTCTTTTGTTCACAATTTCTTCCCCCTTAATATGCCGGAGACGCGGCTTTCAATACGGTCATTCCTGCATTTCCGACAACCGAAACCGCAATTCCAAAAATAATAGTTACAATTTTACTTTTCAATGTATTTTTCACCACACATGATATGTTTCACAAAGCAGACTTTTTGAAACACGTGATTTATAATTATTTTTGATTGGATTTTTATGATTAATTTCTTATAGAAATGTCGATATATGTTTGTTTCGCAATGTCTACTTTTTTAAACAATTTTCCTCAGTTATCTTTTGCCGTTCCATACATCTGCGATAAAAAGTGGTGTGATTCATTTGTAAAGCTTCCGCTGCCTTGCGTAGCGATATTTCTCCTTTACGCCACAACTGATAATACTCCTCAAATTCATCAGGCAGCTCTGTTTTCTTGCACCCAAACTGTACGCCTTTTAGTTTGGCCGCCGCAATCCCCTCCGCCTGCCGTTGCTTGATAAAGGCTCTCTCCGTCTCTGCCACATACGCAAGAATCTGCAACACCAAGTCTGAGATAAATACTCTGGTCAAATCCTCATGAAATGAATTTGTATTGAGAAGCGGCATATCAATCACCTGAATATCTGCGCCAATCTCCTTTGTAATTTTCCGCCATTGCTCCAGAATCTCTCCATAATTTCTGCCCAGGCGATCAATGCTTTTGATGATGATTACATCGCCTTTTTTCAATTTCTTTAATAAATTCACATACTGAGGTCTTGAGAAATCCTGACCAGACATTTTATCCAAGTATATTTTTTCTTTTGAAATTTTCTGTTCCTGCATGGCAAGAAGTTGCCTTTCCGGATTTTGGTCTTTTGCTGAAACCCGAACGTACCCATAGCGCTCCATATCTGTCTGCCTCCTTTATAAGAGTCTTGCAGAATTTGATGGTCGCTCTATCAACGGAGAAGTGCTGTACCTGATACGTCAGGCAATTCTACAGCATGAGCAGATGCATGGAAAGCTATGATTTAAAGGTAAAAAGGACAATCCTACTTTCGGACTGTCCTTTGAATATTACATCTTTATTTGTTTTGTGCAAACCACTGCTTCATAATAAACTGCCAGTTCATCCCATCCCGCAGGACACGAAGAATGGTGACCGTTGCATCCTCCTCATTGACTATGTAAAAGAATAAATATGTAAGATATGGCTTTAGATGAATATCATATCCTCGGTAGCTGAAACCAATTGTATTATGACCACCGGGTAAAGTCTTAAGCCCATTAGTTGCCTTTTTCATCCCGGCTGCTATAGGTGTACTTTATTTTATACTTTTTCTGTTGCATAAACCATCCATACTATATAGCATCAAGTTCTTTCCAGAGTTCTTCTTCGGATATCACCCTACCATTTTCCACATCATCAATGGCATCATCCAATTTTGAGAAAAGAACCTGCATGGCATCATCCAGCGTATTGGTCATATCTTGATGATTTATACTGCGTATCGCTTCCATAAGTGACCACCCTTTCTGAGTGTTTTTGTTTCTACTGTCTTTAATATACCAACTTTCATTTTGATTTACTATAAAAAATTTCATATTCAACAAAGTTTATGCAAGTTATATATAAGCGTGGTGTTGTCATATTTTGTATCGTATCTTTAACTATTTGAAAACCCGGTCTCCCAGCGTGACACTGCCTTATTGGTAACCCCAAGCAGTTCACCTAATTCACTTTGGGTATAATTCTTTCTTGTTCTGGCGTCTTTAATGAGTTCACCTGTTTTTTTTATCCATAAAACACCGCCCCCTATCCTTTGATAATTTTATCCTATCAAGGATCTTCCCAAACGGCAATCTATTGTAACGAGAACTCCCCTGTTTAAAAGGATTCCGGTACATAGAGCAGGGTATCACCATTTTAGAGCAATATGCCCACACCGTGTTAAGTGTGGGCAGGAGCCTGTTGTGACGGCTTCGGGTGCGTCATTTTTTTTCAGAGTTATTGCGGTTGGCGAGCAGACTGCGGAGACGTTCAATTTCCGCTTTATTTTTAGCAATTTCAGCATGATTTTTAACGATTTCATCATCTTTCTTAGCAATTTCAGCATCCTTTTGAGAGAGCTGTTCCTTCAGTTCATCCCGCTCCCCGGTGACTTTTTTGAGACGCTTTTCACGGCCTGCCGTGCGGCGGTAATAATCCTCGCGCGCTTCGCACTGCTGTCTGATCTTTTCCTCCTGCGTAAGCTGGCGGACGGTCGTAACGGCGTCCTCGATGTACTGATTATTCTTTGCAAGCATTTTTAATTCCTCCCAAGTGGTGGCTTTAAAAAGGGCGGCCCAGCGGTCTATCTGATAGGCGCGGTCTTCTTCAGTTGCAAGGTCTATCTGAGTTAAGTCTAACACGGACAGACGAAATTTGTCACTATATATCCGATGATTTTTTTGATTCATAAGATAGTAGTTAGCAAAAAATTCAGGGCTGTCCTCAAAGAGGGTAAAGTCCAGAAGCCCGATCTGTATGGCGGGACGGACATCTTCATAATCTTCCCCGCGATTTAGGTTGTCAAAGACGCGACACAGATAGCACAGGGAGCGTTCCGGCCAGTTTCCTTCATTAATGACCTGCATTTCCAAATTGATGGTAGTATGTCCGTTTAGTTCTACTTTGATGTCAAGGATATAATTCTTATCATCAATGGTTTCCCCCAGTTCAATCGGATTGAGGATCGTGACGGAGGTAACGTCATCCGGATCCAGATGGAGCAGGGAGCAGATCAGGGATTTTAAAACATTGGTGTTGCTCTGCATCAATGCCCGGAAAAGGTAATCGTTGGTCATGCGGATGGGGATGGTGCCGTGGAGATCATCCAAACTGATAGTATCTTTGTATGTAATGAAAATGTTGGTTTTTTTCATGTTAACTCCTTTCATTGGTGGTATAAATTAGTGTACGATATTACAAACCGAGATTCCTTGCTGCAAACCGGTACTCAATATTACAAACTGGGGATTAATATTACAAATTAAGACTCCTTGATCTTGCTGGAAAGTCATAGAACAAATAAGAAACAACTCTTAAAGAAAAAACACTTAAGAAAATAAAAAATAACAATAATAGAAATAGCTTTAAAAAATAAAAAGCAAAAGTCGCATCATACGACGGGTATGTCATTAAAAACAAGAAATCGTCGGCGATCTGCCAATGAAACCCCAGACATTAGACAACATGCACTGGAATGAGAATATCGTATATTGGATCAAAAGTCAAGCCTTTGGGCAAAAGTTCTGAGACCCTCTGGAATACAGACGAAGTCTTGAGATAACAACTATCAATCTTGAAAATGTAAAACTGACCAAATCAGCTAATCCCGAAATTGTCTCCTGAACTTGAGATCACAATTTGCCCACAATCCCTCTTTTCGGGATTGTGTACCCGCTAAAAATCAGTTATAATTACTCTAACAAATCGGGATTTGATGATTGAGGTACTTACAATGAATGAAATAAATAAGACATTATACATTCCCCTTTATGGAAAATCCAAAGTCAGCAAACAAGGTATCATCCTTGAAGATACCATGGCGGAAAAAATATGGGACTCCGAATCATTTGAAATTACGGGGAAATCAAGATCAAAATGGCTAACTTATAATATGGCAATGAGAGCAAGGATTTTTGACGACTGGACAAAATTGCTTCTTCGTCAAAATAAAGATGCTCTCGTTCTGCATATAGGGTGCGGTTTGGACAGCAGGTGTATCAGGGTAAATGTTCCGTATTCAAATTGGATCGACGGAGATTTTGCCGATGTCATAAACATACGCAAAAAGTATTTTACAGAAACCGAGCATTATCATATGATCACTTTCGATGCATCTGATCCCGAAAGTTTCCAAAGTCTTCCTGACAGCAAACAGGCTATCGTAATACTGGAAGGGATAAGTATGTACCTCAAAAACGAACAGGTCAATGCAATGTTCAGAGAACTGGCAAAGAAATATGAATCACTAAATATTCTTATGGACATTTATACTGTTTTTGGTGCGAAAGCTTCAAAATATAAAAATCCAATAAATGATGTAGGTGTTACACAAGTTTGGGGAATAGATGATATTCAAAGTGTTCTTACGGGAACTGACATTGTATGTAAAAAAGAACATTCTCTTACTCCCGATCATCTTGTCAATGAATTAAAAACATCTGAACGACTGTTTTTCAAAATGATGTTTACTAACTCTTTGTATAGAAAGATATATCGCCTATATGAACTGGAATTGTAGCATAAACATTTCGACAAATTCCGGTTTGTAGAGCAATTAATGGGAACACTTTTCCGAAAAAAGAGTTATTTTATTAAAATCAACCCTATTACGCCAACTGTATTGGCTAAAAGATGAGAAATCGTACTTACGATGATGTTATTTGATCTCTTATAAACAATTCCATAAATTACAGCATTGACAGCAATAAAGAATAAATCATACAGTACCACAGCAAAGCTTCCGATGGAAAAATGGCATAAAGAGAACAGACTTGCTGTGATCAACAGTGCCGGAACAAACGGTAAGCGTTTTGACAAGTTCTTCAGAAAAAATCCTCTCCATGCGATTTCTTCACCCAAGGCTGCAATGATCAGCTCTGCCACTAAAACGATGATTTGTTCAAAGGAAAGAAAATCCGTGCGATCTGACAGATGTTCTATAAATTCAGGAATCCACATTTTTGCAGATGCATAACAGATAATATTCATAACGACCGGCATAAGAATAAGAAGATCTGTCTTCCAGTCCATCAGCAGCTTAGGAACTGCTTTCAGACTCATGGTCTCTTTTTCCTCCGGCTCTCTTGTAATAAAATAGAAAATGATACCGATGATCAATGTAACACTGCTCAGGTTCACACTATCATTTCCAAATAATACTAATAGTCCTGAAAAAGAGAACACAATCATAAGCAGCGTTGCTATTAAACTTAACTTATTTTTATTCATTTTTTTCCTCCATGTTGCGACTGTTTTTTATGGCTCTGCGTTTTGCAGTGCTATTGCTGTCGGGATGCTAACATACCAAAAAATACATTACTTAGCATCTTCTTACTTTGTTCCTCATCATACTTCATGGCGTTATTTGCCAGCAGACTGGCAAGACCATGGGCTATTGTAAAGAATGTAAGGAACATTTCTCTGGCTTCCTTCGCGTCACAATCAAGACCTTTTGATATCACAAGGATGATGTCTGAAAGATCCGGATTTTCCATAAGTGTCGCTATATCCATGCCCCCAAACTGATTTGTCTGAAACAGAAAACGAAAAAGATTCTTCTCTTCCTGCCCAAAGCGCACATAATTCAGTCCCAGGGAGAGCATTGCATTTTCATCTCCATCCTCCGGCATAATGTATGCTGTATGATATTCGTCTGCTTTTCTGTATACAGCTTCACGGATCTCATCTACCGTTTTAAAATTATATAAAACCGGCTGCGTTGAACATTTCAGATATTCGGCAATGGTTCTGACATTCAGATGCTCATGTCCTTTGCTTCGTATAATTTCAAAGGAAGCGTCAAGGATCATCTCCTTCGTTATCTTTATTTTGGGCGGCATATTAATTTCTCCGTAATATAATTATTGTTATATAACGTGTATTATACATCAAACATACTTCTTAGTCAATACAAAAACTGCCTTTGTTTTTACACATCGGCAGCTCTCATTGCATTTCGCCTAAATTATAGGATCACCAAACAATTTGGTTCCACATGGCAAGTCAGAAACATTACTTCCACTCCTGCCGCTTGCGCCTCTTTCCATGCCTCACCAAACTCCGGGTGTGTTTCGTTATTCGGCCGCACCTCTGTCACTCCGTCCATCTGTATAACAAAAGCAAGGGACGCCTTGTAGCCATCCCTCGCTGCCTTCATAAGTTCCCTAAGATGCTTGATACCACGCTCTGTCGGCGCATCCGGAAAATATCCGATGCCGTCTATCTCCAGTGTACAGCCTTTGACTTCCATCAGGTGGCGCTCCGGTTCTCTTTCTCCCTTATACCGTTCCATATAAAAATCGATTCTGGAATCGCCATAAGTATATTCCGGTATCACCTTATCAAAATCCTGCCCTGCCAGCCATTCCCTGACCGCCTGATTTGGAGCCTGACTGTCTATATTAAAAAGTATGCCGTTGGCTTTCCTTACCGCCACCAGATCATACCGGGTCTTCCTTGCCGGCTTTCCCTGATCTGTCAGATATACTTCACAGCCCGGTATTAATAATTCTCTGCATCGACCGGTATTCTTCACATGAACCGTTTCTTTACGTCCGTTGATCTCCACCTCGGCAATAAAACGATTGGGACGGCGCAGAAAGGTAGCGCAGGTAATATTGTCGTATTCCATAGTAAAGTATTTTATTCCTCCGTACTTACATAGCTTGTAGAACCCATAACTATAATTTAAAATATTCAATGCTTTTTACAAGTTCATCGGCTATTTCACGCAGTCTTCCCGCACTGGTGGAAACCTTCTCAAAGGCGCCTACCGCTTCCTGAGTTGCGTCATAGGTTCTCTGGGTTCCGGAAGCGTTATCCTGTGCAATTACCGACAGGTCTTCCACCGCCCGCACCACTTCATTACGAGACTGTTCCAAACGCTGAGCACTGCCCTTAATCATTTCAATGCCGTGCATGGAGTTGTTGATTTCACCCAAAACTTCCTTGACAATACTCTGGGTATCCTGCATACTCTTACTTTGACTTGTTATGATTCCTTGCATCTGCTGCATAATTTCCACAGCTTTCGCAGAATCTTCCATCAGTTTCTGGCTTGCCTTCTCAATCTCGAGGCTGGACTGGCCGGACTGGTCTGCCAGTTTCTGAATCTGGTCTGCTACAATGGCAAATCCTCTGCCGCTTTCGCCCGCTCTTGCCGCTTCGATCGCCGCATTTAAGCTTAACAAATTAGTATCTTCTGCTATGGAAGAAATAAAGGCTGTTGCCTGATAAATCTGCTGTACCGAATCATTCGTACGATTCGTCTGCATCCGGATTTCTTCAATGAAACGCTCCACTTCATCATTAATCTGGCACAGATTTGCAAGTGTATCCATTGCTTTTTCACTGGACTTCTGCATTGCTGCAGCGTTAATATCCAGCATACCGACCTCTGAAGCAGTCTCTGTAATATCAGAGCCCATAATTCGCATATGTTCCGAAGTATTTCTTGAATTTTCCGCCTGTTCCGCAGAACTTTCCGAAATGCGGTTGACTGCCTGGGTCACTTCCTGCATTGCCCCGCCTGTGTGCTCAGCCACATCTCCCAAAGTCTCCGATGCTTCCAACAAATGATTGGCATTTCCGGCTATTTCCTGAATAGTGGATTTCAACGCATCACGCAATGTAAGCATTGCTCTTGATAACTCTCCTGTTTCATCTTTATAGGAAAGCATCTTCTCCCCTATCTCCACATCCAGCTTTCCTTCCGCAACCGTCTTTACAATGCCGATACTGGATTGTATATTTCTGCTGATAGACGCCGCAATTCTGGATGCGACTGCAATACAGAGTACCATGACAACCAAAACAGCTATCCCCACCAGTCTTAACAACCGATTGATTGCCGCGTCCTGAAGTGCCTTATTGCTGCCGACGAAAATCATACCAATTGGATTTGTCGTTGTGCCATTTTGATAAACCGGCATATAATAGCCATATGTAAGCACACCGTCAAGAGAAACTGCTTTACTGAAATACTCTTCCTCCCCACGCAGCACTATTTCAACAATCTTTTCTCCCGCAGGGGAACCTAAAATCCGATCGCCATTCCTATCAAGCGCGGAAGTCATAATTCTTCTATCCCCGTAAAAAAATGTAACATCCATTCCCGAATTATCCCTTATCTTATCCACAAGGCTATCGGAATGTGAAACATTATAACCGCCTTTCCAGATATCCCCATTAGTGCTTTCTATATAATCCCCCGTATTTTGGTCATAGGCTGCCAGCGTTGCCGCCGCTGTTCCCTTAAGTGCGTCCCGGATTTCATTCACCATAGCATTCTTAACGACCGTCAATGTCAGAATCATAGATAAAAAACCCAAGATCAATATGGGAAAAATTGCCGTTGCCAGGATTTTCTTTTTCAAACTCATAGCCATTCCTCCTATTCCACTACCGTTACCGTCTTAAAATACCAATTAATACCACCTGTTATCGTCGCATCATCCAGGGTTTTTCCTTCCTCGCCTACCGTATCTCCGGTATTTGTCTCTATCACACCGTCAAACACATTAAACTCGCCTGACAGAATCATCGCTTTTGCCTCGTCAACCTTTTCCTGCGTTCCTTCCACGCAAAAATCGGAAAGCTCAGTAATACCTACCAGATTTTCCGTCATACCGCCAAAATAATTACTGCCATCCCAAGTGCCATCAATGATACTCTGCACCGAAGAAGTATAATAAGCGCTCCAGTTCCAGATCACACTACACAGACATGCATTTGGCGCTTCTTTACTCATATCGGAGTTATATCCAATCCCATACACACCATTCTCTTCAGCCACAGTCTGCGGATATGATGTATCACAATGCTGCGTAATCACATCACACCCCATATCCACGAGCAGTCTCGCTGCAGCCTCCTCACCTACCGGATCAAACCAACTGTTTGTAACTTTGACATAAACCTCTGCATCCGGATTCACAGAATAAACACCGAGCGCAAAAGCGTCAATGCCTCCGGTCACCTCTGAATTGGATGAATCCATCGCAGCAACATAACCTATTCTATTTGTTTTCGTATTCATACCTGCTACAATTCCGCTTAAATAACGCGCCTGATAAATCCTGCCAAAATAATTGTTAAAGTTTTTACCATTGCTCATATATCCGGTACCATGCGAAAAGTAAATATCCGGATACTTTTCCGCCATCTCTGCCGTCGATTCCATATAACCCCAGCTTGTCGTAAAGATAATGTTGCAGCCTTCATCTATACATTCCTGAATCGCCTGATTTGTCGCCGCTGTGTCCGTATCGTCAACGTTCAGTTTCCGAACCACCTGTTCTTTCGAAAGACCAAGGTTTCTCTCCATTCCCTGAATCCCCAGATCATGCGTATAAGTATATCCGT
This sequence comes from Lachnospiraceae bacterium UBA7481, assembly GCA_002478505.1. Taxonomy (GTDB): domain Bacteria; phylum Bacillota; class Clostridia; order Lachnospirales; family Lachnospiraceae; genus NK4A136. The sequence goes on along the minus strand of DLOP01000174.1, from coordinate 7,822 downwards.
TTCCGTCTTCGGGAGAGGTAAGATGCACAACACCGATTTTTACTTCCTCTAGCGGAATGCCCGTTTCTTCGTTTTCAGCACTCCCTGCATTATCTTCCTCATTATCCTGCTGCGCCTGTGAAGTAACGCTGCCGCCCGCTGCTGTATACCCCTCATTTGTAGCATAATCTTCAATTTCTACCTTTCCACATGCCGTAAACATAATGCACATTAATAACATCATTACAAATTTCCAATGTTTTTTTATCATTCTACGTTCTCCTTGGTCTATTTAGTCAAATAACAACACTGTTAGAATTTTACTATAAAACAAAGAATAGCGCTAGCACAACTTTAAAAAAACCTAAAATATTATAAAACCCGTTCTTCTCCTAAATCCCATCTGCTTCCAATGCATTCCTTAGATCTTGAATATACTTTGCCTGTTGTTGTTTTAAATAGGCTCCCACAAACGGTTTCATGATCAACTTTTTTGCAGTGACATTTTCAGTAAATTCTATTATGGTAGTACCATCACTATAGGAAAAATTTCCGGTCCAATGCCCCTGCATATTGCCGTTTTCCATATCAAATTCATATCTCTTATATTGATCGTAAGCCGTAATATAAAACTTCGTGACATAACCATCTTTTGTATGTTCCTCAAACTCTTTTTCCGGTACTGTCACCACGATCTGATCTAAATCACTCCGCCATGAATACTCATCTAATGATGTTACTATTTTCCACACCTTTTCTATTTCGCACTGAAACTCAGCCTTGATTGTTGATACAGCCACCTTTATCCTCCTTTTTACAGCCGTCGATTCCCTTATTTTTCCAAAACACCTGCACACTTCTTAAGATCGTCTGTAATATTAAGATGCTGCGGGCAGGCCCGTTCGCATTGTTTACAGTCGATACACTCTGATGCCAGTCCGCCGGAAGCAGTGGCTTTCTGATAGTCCGATACTGCCTCCGCCATCTGCCCATTACCGAGCTGCTTGTTCATGGCAGAAAATATCTCAGGAATCTGGATCTTCTTTGGACATCCTTCCGTACAGTAATGACACGCCGTACAGGGAATCGTAGACGATTTTCCGAGAATCCTCTGTGCCTGATGGATGATCTTTTGTTCCTCCTCATTCAAAGGCTGGAAATCTTTCATATAAGACAGGTTATCTTCCATTTGGGCGGTATTGGACATTCCGGACAGTACGGTTAAAATGCCGTCCAACGACGCCACAAAACGAATCGCCCACGAAGCATATGACATATCAGGATGATATTCATCGAATAACTTTTTCACCTCTTTGGGCGGATTTGCAAGGCTTCCGCCCTTCACCGGCTCCATCACCACAATGGATTTCCCATGTTCCCTTGCCACCTCATAATTCGCTCTCGACGCTACGGACGGATTTTCCCAATCAGCATAGTTGATCTGCAACTGCACAAAATCCACTTCCGGATGTTCCCTGAGCAGTTTATCCAGCAGTTTTGGTCCAGCATGAAAAGAAAATCCCACATGCTTCATCAGCCCTTTTTCCTTCTGCTCATTCACAAAGTCCCAAAGGTGGAATTTATCATATTTCTTATAATTCCCTTCCATCAAAGCATGCAGAAGATAATAATCAAAATATCCCGCGCCGGTACGTTCAAGGCTTGTAAGAAATTGTTTCTTTGCCGCCTTCTCACTTGTTATCAACATTGCGTTCAGCTTTGTTGCCAGCGTAAAGGATTCGCGGGGATAACGTTCCACAAGAGCCTTTTTCGCCGCCGCTTCCGAACCGATGTACACATACGCCGTATCAAAATATGTAAATCCGGACTCCATAAACAGATCCACCATTTGCTTTACCTGTTCTATATCCGTATGCAATCCCTTCTTTGGCAGACGCATCAATCCAAAACCCAGTTTAGGTACTTCTTTTCCAAAATAATCCGACATCTTCTTACCTCCTCAAATTCTTAATAATAAGTCTCTTACTTTTTATCGCCCATACTCTGAATGAAATCATTCTAAAATGTTTTTGTAGATTTCATAATCGTTTTCTTTGAATACATTAAAAATAATCCGTTCCATGCAGTCCCCATTCTTTTCCAGAAAATCGGTTACTGCTTTTACCGCGATCTCTGCCGCCTTTTCATTCGGAAAATGAAATTCGCCTGTGGAAATACAGCAGAAAGCAACCGACCTGATCTTATGTTCCAGACAGCATTGCAAAACATTTTCATAACAATTCCGCAGATCCTGACATAAGGCTTGATTTAATCCTCCATAGACGATCGGCCCCACGGTATGGATCACATAGTCGCAAGATCACGATTATGAAATTTATAAAAATATCTTAGGGAAAAAGTGATTTGATCAGCATTTTCTTAAAATAAAAAATATAATGTTAAATGGAGGAGATGGAAAGGCATGAAAACCATTGTGATCTATAATTCTCAGACAGGTTTTACAAAGCGTTATGCAGAATGGATAGCGGGGGAATGCGGCGCGGATTGTTTTGATCTGGGTATGGCAAAGAAGAATCAGTCACCGTCTTTATCGCGATCTCTGCCGCCTTATCATTCGGAAAATGAAATTCGCCTGTGGATATACAGCAAAAAGCAACCGACCTGATCTTATGCTCCAGACAACATTGCAAAACATTGTCATAACAATTCCGCAGATCCTNNGTTCCCGCAGCTGCATCCCCGCCGCGCTGTGGATGGCATTGTCGATGCATCTGTGACAGGGTACAAAGCATCCCAGCATCTGTGAGTTTGCAGCGTTTACAATTGCACCGACCTTCAGCCTTGTGATATCCCCCTGCCAGATCGATAATCTTTCCGCAAGAAAAGGCTGCTTTCCCTTAAAAAAAGAGGTCTCCATATGGCAATCTGTGCCGCCTATTTGTTCCTTTATGGTGGGTATCTCCGCCAAGGTTACGATACCCTTTGCCTGCAACTCTTCCTGAAGATACTCATCCTGCAATTTTAACAATTCATCAGACAGCGCTTTTGGCATTCGGACATTCATCAGAGAACGGATCATTTGTTTCGTTTCCTCCGGGCTGAATCCGTCGGTTTCAAGGTCTCTATATTCCGTCGAATCTTCTTTTAATTTTTCCAAAAGAACATCTGCTTTTTCTGCTCTATACATTTTAAGCGCCGCCTTTCGTTCGATTGTGTTAATTTTATATTTGCATATTTTGCTATAAAAAACAACTCCCTTTTCAAAGTTGTGTACACGTTAGAAATAGGTTATAATTGCACTTACAAACCGTAGTTTACAGGAGAAAAACGATGAGTAAGATTAGAAAATATATTGAGTTGGTTTTAAGCGTTTTGTTCATTATAAGCGTTATACTAGGGTATTATAAAGATGTCTCACATATGAGTGAATATTGCTTTACATCTGGAATTCTGGTGGGTGCTATATTTTTTATATCTTTTTTACAACAACAAAAAAATGGTAAGTTGCTGAATTCTTGTATTTATTTGGCATGTTTGACTGATATATTTGTTATTTTTATTGCAACAGTAGTAATTAGACTAAATTTGGATGGTGCTTTTTGGTTTATACATATTATAAATCCAATCATTTTAGCTGTTTATTGGTTTATATTCTGTGATCAGAGAACTATGAATTGGAAAGGCACTTTTTCGGTTGTTGTCTTTCCGTTGTTATATATGTTGTTCGCATTTATACTTTTTAAGATAAGCGGAAGTTGTCCATTTCCTGCTAGTTTGATTTTTATGGATTATAGTGGAATCGTTCCAATTATAATTATCTTTGTGCTTGCAATTATATTATGGGTGTTAGGCTATATACTTCATATGCTTAATAAGCTGATTAGAAGAAATAAGTAAAAGGAAGATAAATTCAAGTTGTTGAAAGAGCTTATATTTCGTGGAGAGACATAGTATGATCAGACATATCATTTTTGACTGCTTTGGAACACTAATTGACACCGGAAACAACTCGATAAAAGCGGTTGAACAAATACTTTTTAATGTCGGTGTCCATGTAGATGCCAAAGAATTTTATGAAGCTTGGAAAGAAAAGAAAAGACAAAAAATGTATACACCGATATTTTTGAATGAAAAAACTCTGTTTGAAGTCAGTCTGTCAGAAACATTCGCTCAATACGGGATAGTCGCAGACGCCTCAAAAGAGGTAACACCAATGATTCACTCTTTGTTTGCAGAAAGATTGGTTTTTTCAGATGTTTATGAAGCGTTAGAAAAGCTCGCAAGTGTTAATATAGATATTGCGATCGGCTCAACGACAGATACAGATTCATTGCTTTATTATCTTGAATTGAATCAGCTTTCCTTTTCGCATATTTACACCTCAGAAGATATGCAGGTCTATAAACCGGACATAAAATTCTATAAGACAATTTTACGTAGAAGCGGTTGGTTGGCGGAAGAATGCTTATTTGTGGGGGACAGTTATATAGATGATGTATGTGGACCTCAAAAGGTTGGAATGAAAACGGTGCTTTTGGATCGTAAGGCTCTTTATAAAAATACGGAACTCTCGCCTCAGCCGGATTTTGTGATTCATTCACTCCCTGAATTGGTGAATATTATGACAACTGGGTTGCCAAAGCTATAGTAAAGCTGTTTGAAGTATTCCCACAGCCAGAAATATAGGAAAAATAGCAGCTGACAAGCTTCAACTTACCGAGAGGGCGTTAGACGTAGGATTTTGTAATCGACAAATCGAATTTTGAAAGGGGGAAAAAGAACTACAAGTTTTTACAGGCATGCCCAAAGTTGAATGTGCCGTTTGTTAATATAGTGGAGATGTTAAGATGAAATTGGAAGTAGATAAAATAGAATATGAGAACGATAAAATAATTGTAACTGGGACTACAGAGATTGGAAAGATCAAAGGCGTATGGAAATATAGAGAAAAACCTGTTGTAAAATATACATATTTTATTGAATTGTCATATGAGAAATTTGAAAAAAAGATATCCCAAAGTTTAATACGTAATTTTAGTACATCTATATGTGATGATATGGTTGTTTTTAACTGTCAGGTTGAGGACATAGACGAAGATATATATTACGTACGACTTGCAATGGATTGTCTTGACATGGTTGAGATTGAAAGTAACTGTGTTCAGCTTAACAAAGGAAGTTTTGCATCATTTACGGTCAGATATAATAATATATGGATATATCCGTATAATTATTGATGTTGAAACACCTGTTACACATGTGAAAATCGTTATGTTTCTTGCAATAATTTTCCCTGCCAGATTTCTCTGACAGGGAATTTTGTCGGACCGTTTTTTATTCCACGATCTCAATTCTTACATTTCTGATATATATTTCCGCGGTAGAACCCTTATTACCCATGTTAAACTCCAGACGTCCGTTATTATCATCCTTTGAAGTCATGGTAAAATCATAGGTATAAGTCTGCCATTCGGTTGTCATAGATAACCGCGTATCCTCCAGATAACGGATCCATCCCGCAGTAGGAGCGGAAACGCATACGATCATGTCCCTTTCCTCCGCGGCGCAGGCTTCAAATGTCAACCGATAGCTAGTTCCTTTTATCATAGGAAGCTGTGGCTGTACTATTTGTACGGAATAATCAACGCTTCCCATCGCTTCCGTCGAAATGGTCAATACGCCGTCCTCGATCTTTGCCGAACCCTCTCCGCCTTCAAAAAGCAGAAAATACCAGTTTTCTTCATCATCCAAGGCTTCCGCTTCCGCAAAATCGCCGTTATATACCAGATTGCCATCCGGAAGGATCTCCCGGAATTCAGCTTCCGGCTTTTCTACGTTGGTGTCATATTCCGGCTTCTGGTAAACCCTGACATAATCTATTTCAAACTCCGCTTTCTCAAAATCCGTTGTTTCATCGGGATTGCCGGGCCATGTTCCGCCAACCGCCAGATTCATCTGTACGAAGAAAGTCTGGTTAAAAGGCGCCGGATACGGTTTTTCGTCTTGTCCTGACTCTGCGGTAAACCAGTCGTTTACCGTAAGGACAAGTTGATTGTCGATATACCATCTCATTTCCCCCGGTTCCCATTCTACGGAATACTCATGAAAATCTTCTGCGAAAGTCGTGCCGTTAAGCTGGTAGGTTCCCTGCTGTTCTGCATGAGGCTCTCCATAATGAACGGTACAATACGCCATGTCCGTCTGGTTACCCAAAACCTCCATAATATCGATTTCACCGCACTTAGGCCACTGCCCGTAATAGCTTTCATCGGTAGGCATCATCCAGATCGCCGGCCAGAGTCCCTGTCCTTCCGGAACTTTAGCGCTAACTACCACTTTACCATACATAAAATCTTCTTTATTCTGGCTGGTAACTTTACCCGACGTATAATAAGGATTACCGTTTTCACCCTCAGTCATGATCGCCTTAATGACCAGTTTACCATCCCGGAGAAAAACATTGTCGGTGCCCACAGTATATTCCTGCAATTCTTCATTTGTCCATCCCGGCTCATGGGGTTCATAATTCCAGATAGACTCATCAAGTGTGTCAGAATCAAACTCATCATGCCACAACAGTTCATATCCCTCCAGTTCGGGAACCTGCGTCTGCGCCACTTCCTCCTGATCATTAACCGTCTGACCTTCTCCATCCTCCGGAGTGACATTGTCCGCAACAGAATTATTACAACCTGCAAAAATCAGGGATAATGCCATTGCAGCCATCATTACTAAACTCTTTTTTTTCATAACCAATACATCTCTCCTTTCTGTTTTTATATGTACAGTACGATTATCCGACAGCGTATTATAATAAATTGATGATTTTATTATGTCATATTTACTTTTTTTATCATATCTTTTTCTTTACATTATTGATGGTTTCATGACATAATATAAAAGAAAGTAAAATAAAAACAGATAAAACGTGTTGAAGAGAGGAGTCATTACTTATGGAATATCGCAAAGAACATGCATACAGAGAATTTCTGCAAAGGGAAAATAATATTTTCCGGGCTCCGTATCAACCGGAATTGGAATTTTATGCTGTCATTCAATCAGGAGATATCAATAAAACGAAAGATATGTGCCGGGAAAGTCTTCTGGAAAAACAAGGTCTTGGAATTTTATCAAAAAATCCCCTGAATAATATCAGATATCATTTTATTATTACTACAGCTATGATAGCCCGCTATTGCATTGAAGGAGGAATGGCGCTTTCCGAAGGCTATGCCCTCAGCGATTATTATATCCAGAAAGCCGATCTATGCGACAGGCCGGAACAAATTGCAGAGCTTCATTCAACGATGTGTTTGGATTATGCAAAACGCATGAAAAATCTTCAAAAAAAGAGAGTCTGTTCCCAGCCCATAGTAAAATGCATCGATTATATCTACGAAAATCTTCATACCCGCATTACTGTAGAAACGCTGGCAGATTATGTCTGTCTGAATCCATCTTATTTATCAAGGCTTTTTAAAAAAGAAACCGGCATGACTATCAGCGGCTACATTATGGAAAAGAAAACTGCCACGGCACAAAATATGCTTCTGTATTCTGAATATTCCCCGGCAGAAATCTCCGCCATACTTGCCTATCCCAACCAGAGCTATTTTTCTGCGGTATTTAAAAGAACAACCGGTTTATCACCTTTGCAGTACCGTAAAAAATATTTCCGGGCTATGCCCTTTTCAAAGTAGGAGCATATTTCTTAGATATTCCGTTCATATCTAAACAGACGCGGAAAGTTATAGATTAGCCAAAAGCAATATTGCTATCAATAATGTTAAAAGGAGACCTCCGGTCAAACTTATAATGTTAATCAGTTTGGCTCATCATCAGCTTGTGTGAAATGACGCATGCCCCTTCCCGCATCATAATA
>DLOP01000117.1:25314-25645 GCA_002478505.1 Lachnospiraceae bacterium UBA7481 | reverse complement strand
CTTTTCAATTTCGTCTATAAAAAACTTTTACAAATATAACAATTTTGAACTATTGTTTTTGTGCAAATTGTCTTATCCTTCGTTGGAACCCTTATTACTATCGTATTTCACCCGCTAAAACACTGCCGATCTTTTCACACTAGTCCCATGCCGACATTAGAAAGATTACTTGTTGTCTTAAAAAGGCTCTCAAATTCTTCCCTGGTGATACGTTCCTTTTCCAAAAGAAGGGATGCGCACCGGTGAAGCACTTCTTTATTCTCCAAAATCAGGCGTTTCGCTTCTGCATAACATTCGTCAATGATCTTCTTCACTTCTTCATCGATCTCGC
>DLOP01000117.1:24886-25294 GCA_002478505.1 Lachnospiraceae bacterium UBA7481 | reverse complement strand
AATCCCTGCCGATAAATACCTCATCGCTGTCCTCTTCATAATTCACCGTACCGATCGTCGATGACATACCGTATCTTGTCACCATACGGCGTGCCGCGCCGGTGGCTTTCTTAATATCACTGGAGGCTCCCGTTGTAATATCGTCAAAGATGATCTCCTCGGCAATACGCCCGCCTAAAGATACCATGATATCCTGCTTCATCTTGCCCTTGGTCAGATACATCTCATCCTTCTCCGGCAGCGGCATCGTAAATCCTCCGGCGCTTTCGCCGGTGGGAATGATGGACACCGTATAGACCGGACCCACGTCGGGCAGCACATGAAACAGGATCGCATGACCCGCCTCATGATAGGCGGTAATCTTCTTTTCCTTATCGGAAACGATACGGCTGTGCTTTTCCGAGCTTT
>DLOP01000117.1:18854-24832 GCA_002478505.1 Lachnospiraceae bacterium UBA7481 | reverse complement strand
ATTGCCGCTTCATTTAACAGGTTCTCCAGATCCGCTCCGGTAAATCCCGCCGTCGTCTGTGCGATCTGCTTCAGATCCACATCTTCCGCCAGCGGCTTATTTTTGGCGTGCACCTTCAAAATGTCTTCCCTGCCGCCTACATCAGGGGGGCTGACCGTGATTTTTCTGTCAAATCGTCCCGGTCTTAAGATGGCCGGATCCAGAATATCAACCCGGTTGGTAGCCGCCAATACAATAATACCCTCATTTACGCCGAACCCATCCATTTCTACTAACAACTGGTTCAGTGTCTGTTCACGTTCATCATGACCGCCGCCCATGCCGGTGCCACGTTTTCTTGCCACAGCGTCGATCTCGTCGATAAAGACAATACAGGGAGCGTTCTTTTTTGCATCCGCAAACAGATCCCTGACTCGGGACGCGCCGACGCCGACAAACATCTCTACAAAATCAGAACCGGAAATACTGAAAAACGGCACCTTCGCCTCTCCCGCAATGGCTTTGGCAAGAAGTGTTTTTCCTGTTCCGGGACGTCCTTCCAAAAGCACGCCTTTAGGGATCCTTGCGCCTATCTCTGTAAATTTGGACGGTTCCTTTAGAAAATCAACGATCTCTTCCAGATCTTCTTTTTCCTCCTTCAGCCCCGCAACGTCTTCAAAATGCGTCTTGCTGTCCATGACAAGCTGGGCACGGCTCTTGCCAAAATTCATCATCTTACCGTTACCGCCGCCCCCGGCCTGAGCATTGTTCATCATCACAAAAAAGAATACGCAGACCACCAGCACCACAAGACCGGGCAGAATATAATTCATAAACCAGTTTTCCCCCGGCACGTCATTGACCTTAACCGGTACGCCTGCCGCTCTGGCTGCCGCCTCAATCTCCTTGACGTCAGTCACAAAAAATTCCCGTCGTTCCACCCCATTGATGGTCACCGTCACGGAACCTGTCGGCACTTCTGCATTCTGCTGGATCTGGATCTCAGTGACTTCGCCTCTTGCCAGCGCCTGATCAAACTGCATCCTTGTATAATCCACCGACTGCCTGCTCATCAGACTGACCCAGATCGCTGCAAACAACAGCAGAATAATAATGAAAAAATAAATGTTAAAGCTCTGTCTTCTCAACCTATTAACCTTCTTTCTCCCCTATTCGTTCTCAACCACGCCGATATACGGCAGATTTCTATATTTTTGCGCGTAATCTAATCCATATCCTACCACAAATTCATCCGGAATTTCAAATCCCACATAATCCACATCCACCGGATGCGTCCTTCTGTCCGGCTTATCAAGCAACGTGCAAAGCTTTAAGGACGCCGGCTTCCTTTCTTTCAGCATCTCCATAAGGAAGCTGAGCGTTTTCCCGGTATCTATGATATCCTCGATCACAAGGACGTGCCTGCCCTCAATGGATTCCGCAAGATCTTTTTTGATCTTGATATGTCCGCTGGACACCGTATTGTCGCCATAACTGGACACTTCCATAAAATCCAGCGTGACCGGAACCGTGATCCGCTTGGCAAGCTCGCTTGCAAAAAATACGCTTCCCTTCAGAATACAGATGATATGAAGCGCCTTTCCTTCATACTCCCGGCTGATCTTGCCGCCAATCTCCCTGATCCTGCTGTCAATGTCTTTTTCAGGTATCATCACCCTGATCTTTACATCCATACCTTTTGTACCTTTCCTTTTATTCTATCCACATTTTCAATATTGTAACTATAAAAACATTATCTTGATCTCCAATATCTTCTTCGTAGATTCATCGATATAATATCCTTGGCTGCTGCGGTGTCCCATGATCCACATAATATGCTTTCCGTCCGCAATCAGCAAAAGATTTTCCCGCTCCTCACGGGGAATTTTTTGATTAACAAAAAAATTTTTTAATTTCTGCGTATTTCCACACCCATCAATGACAAGATAATCTTCCGCCTGTCTTGTCCTGATACAAACAGTATCTTTTATTTTATCATAATCAAACCATTTCGTATATCTATCTTTTGGAATTTCACAAAAATTTTGTTTTTCCGCCGGAAATATCCTTGTTTCAATGACACCGTACCCGGGAATTTCCGTACTGCCGGGGATCTTTATATCAACTGCTTCCGGCGCATTCCGCCGATATGTCTTACGCTCACCCGCCGCGGCCTGCCGGTCTTCCCTGCCGCATTTTGTATCAGCAGCCTTTTTTCTTAATATCACGCCGTCATAAGTCCTCTCCGCCCTCATACCGTATGCCAGATGCAGCTGTCTTCCGCACTGCATATCAAATAATCCTTCCAGTGCCTGCACATGGACAGCGCTGATATCCTTTGCCGTCCCTGCCGTTTTTTGCATTGTTTCCAACAAAACGCAGCTTCTGAGATAGGGATGCAGCGTAAGCAGCGTATCGTCTAAAATCAGAAATCCATACTCCTCCAGTGGTCTTACACAGGCTTCCCATGCTTTTCCCGTTCTGTCTTCCAGATAATCCGCTGCCATGGCAAGCTGCTCTGCGGTACGGTTCATATGCAGCACCGCATTCTCATTGATCTCATTTTCCGCAATGGGAATCATCTTATGGCGTATCTTATTTCTTGTATAATCATCCGTATCGTTGCTGCAGTCATTGCGCCACGCGATTCCCTGTGCCGTCAGCCACGCCTCGATCTCATTCCGCCTTAGGCACAGCAGCGGCCGGATAATATCGCCGCGGCTGACCGGAATCCCACGAAGTCCCTTAAGACCCGTTCCCCGGAAAAGATTCAGAAGCATCGTTTCCGCATTATCCTCCATCGTATGCGCCACAGCGATTCTGACATTCCCGTCCGCAGCCAGCTTATCCTTCAGATCATAAAACGCCTCATAACGAAGCTGCCTGCCCGCTTCCTCTGTGGAAATCCCGTGTTCCTTCGCGTAACTCTTTACATCATAAGAATAACAATGGCAGGGAATATCCCATTGACAGCAGAGCATTTCCACATACTTCTGATCGTCGTCCGCTTCCGTGCGCAGATGATGATTCACATGCACCACGTAAATCGCCGTGCCTGTCTCTGCGCAGATCTCCAGCAGCACGCAAAGAAGGCAGACCGAATCCGCTCCGCCTGATACACCGGCAATGACCGCATCACCTGACTTTAAGCAGCATATTTTATCAAGATAGTTTTTGATTTTTTCAATCATATAGTAACTATAATCTTTTTATCCATAAAAATCAATCAGCTGACTTATCAATTTTTAAAACAAGCACCGTCATGTCATCCCTGATATTGTTATGTTCTGCCGGATCGCCGGCTGACAGCTGCACCGCCTTATTCATAATGTGATTCGCAAGCACTGTAGGATCGCTGTAGCCCTTGCTCCCAAGCATCTTGGCAAACAGCTCCTTTTTCTGTTCTTCCTTAAAATAATCCGCAACGCCGTCCGTCATCATAAATATATAATTATCTTCCTTCAATTGACGGCTTATAACAGAAATATTTTCTATCTTCTCATACCCCAGCAGAAGATTTTCCGATGCGATCTCATCCATCATCCGGTCATATTTAATCAACGTGGGCGCGCTTCCCAGCTTGACAAACTCACATTCCCCCGTATGCAGGTCGATCTCACAAAGATCCAGCGTCGGGATCCTGTTTTCCATGGCATTACCCATCATGATCCCCTCCAATACGCCAAGCATCTGTTTTTTGTCAAATCCGGTCTCCAGATATTTTTCCGCAAGATCAACCAAGTGACCGGAATCCCTGCAGGCTTCTTCTCCGGATCCGACGCCGTCCGACAGCAGGGCCCTCATCTTTCCGTCCCGCCCCTGTAAAAAGGAATAATTGTCGCCGGAGATCGTCTCTCCTGACTTTGTCATAGATGCCATGCCCGTAGACACATGATATCTGCCTTCCTCAACAAACAGATAATCCCGGCATTCATCCCCGATAAAGACCGGGCAGTTATCCGCCGGAAGGATTTTTCTTCCGAATACGCCGGAAAGGATCGCAGCAGCCGTCTCTGTCTCGCACAATCCGTTTCTGCCATATCCGCCCTTCCCCGCTTTCCTTTTCTGTCCCTCCGCAACCTTCATGGAAAGGCAGTATTCCTTATGATGATAACGGTTTTGAATCTCATAAACATTTTTCAGCGTCACATTCTCCCTGCGCAGCAGCAGATACAGGCTTGTCCTTTGAATACCGCGCGGTCTTCTGCAGGAATAACATTCTTTTGCAATTGCGTCCATCATGACCGCCGCATCGGAATATCTTTTTCCCAGCCTCTGCCATTGTTCGGATTCTTTTCTCCGCGCCAGATATTCCCCTCTGGATTCTCCTTCCTGCATCTCCCTCTGGTCAAATTTAGTAAAATTAAATGCAAGATCATGAAACGCTTCCGCATAGTTTTCTATCCGGAGACGGTTATAGCTTGAAAAGACGCCCTCAATGTTTTTCTCTCCCCTTTTTTTGTCAATCAACATATCCATGATCATATCCCTCCGCCTATACAACTATAACAGAACCGCAATAAAAAAAATGTCATATCCCTGTACGAACATGACATTTTACTTCGACATATATTTTGCTTCGCCCGGCGGCACAATTTGTTTTCCCATTAGTCGTCCAGCCGGAAGATGATCTCGCCATCATACACATAGCCTAATACTTCCTTGGCTACTTCCTCCGCATATTTCTTCGTCTGTGTATAAACTTCCATCTCCCGCAGTTTATCCGTCCTTGCCTGTTCCGCTGCAAGCTGTTCCTGCAGCAAAGCGATCTCCGATTGCAGCCGCTCTCTTTCCTGGACTTTAGGTCTGCCGCCCACATAAACCACGACACAAAGAGCTGCCATCACAAGCATTGTGATCATCAGCATCGATCTATTCTTTTTCTCTTTGCGAAACGCTACCGTCCTCTTCAAGTTTCTTCTTCCTTTCGCGCAGGCGTTCCCTAAAGTGCCTATACAACTTAACTATAGCCTTTTTTATGGGTTCCGTCAATATTGAATTGCATTTTTTTAAAACTTTTTTGAGCAGTTTTTTCACATTATTCAACATCTTTGCTATAAACGGCACCGCATACCTGCCCAGAAGAACATGATATAAGGACATGCCCGCACCTGCCATCATCACGACGCTGTAGCGGAATATCCCCTGATTCATCACCCTCAGCAGCTCAAAAGCGCTTATCATGCAAATGATCCAGAATATGATATCTTCCAGAGATACCGCGATAATGTTATGCCTTATCACTCTTCGGAAGATCCGCAGCACATCATAAAGCGCCATCAGCAGGATGCCCATGAAAAAACATGCCAATCCCAGCTGAAGTTCATGACGTATAATCTCATCCATCAGCGGAACATCCTTGAGATCAGGGAGCTTTCCTTTCCTCTGCCGGCAATGCTGTCGGAATACTGAAAAGCATCTACCCTTCCCTCCACATCGACCTCGCCCTTTTCCAGCGTCAGCCTGCTCACATGCAGTCCGTCTCCGCGGATCGTCAACATTCCGCGCTCTGTCTCCAGAACAACCTCCTTCTCATCAAATGATATAACATCCGACACACCGCTGAGATTAGTGGTCTGACGGTTTATGATCTGGATCTTGTGCGTTTTCTTAGCATTCAGTTCTTCCATTTGCCCTGCTCTATCTCACAGGCTGCCCTGCGGATGATTCGACCTTAATTAAATATATGCCGAAAAACCTTCCGCTATGACTTAGAGATACTTATACATATTTTCCGCATCTTCCTTTTTCACACTCTCCTGTATGGCAAGAACTTCCACTTTCGTCTCCCTGTTACCAAACCCGATCGTAATGATATCACCGGGTTTTACATTAACGGAAGCCTTAGCGGGTTTATCATTTACCATCACCCTGCCGGCGTCGCATGCTTCATTGGCAACAGTCCGCCGCTTGATCAGCCGTGATACTTTTAAAAATTTATCCAATCTCATTGATTCCCTCTTTTCCGTGCCGGCGCTTTCAAAGCGCAACACAAAAGC
>DLOP01000117.1:5422-18808 GCA_002478505.1 Lachnospiraceae bacterium UBA7481 | reverse complement strand
AATGCCTTGCCCGGTTTGAACTTCGGAGCCTTAGATGCTGCGATCTTCATCTCCTTGCCTGTCTGCGGGTTGCGTCCTGTTCTGGCAGCTCTTGTGGTAACTTCAAATGTACCAAATCCAACTAACTGAACTTTTCCGCCCTTCTTAAGCTCTGTCGTTACCGTGTCAGTAAAAGCTGCTACTACTGCTTCAGCGTCTTTCTTTGTGATCCCTGCCTTATCAGCAACAGCTGCTACTAATTCTGTCTTGTTCATTCTTGAACTCCTCCTAGATAATTTTATAGACTTGTCCGTTTTCTATGAAAACGTCATAAGTCTTTTATATTCGTTTTTTTGAATTTTGTCAATACGTTTCACCAGTTTTTCCCAAATTCATTATAATTTGTATGTAATTACATAACAATTTCCTAATTTATTGGCAGTAGTGCCGAAAATGAATAGCTGATATCTTTGGCAGAATCATCTACCGTGATCGTATAACTTCTGGTCTGACAGCCATTTTTCCTAAGAATGATAATATAAGAGCCCTCTTCCTTCGGAAAACTGACCGGAGCCAGCCCAATATAGGTTCCATCCTTATAGACTTCAACGCCTTCCGGACCCTCGATCGTCACCTTATACCCGGAGGCGCTGACCGGCGTCCGGTCAGACGGCGTTCCTTGAGATGCTGTATTGCCGGACGAAGTATTGCCGGATACTGTATTACCCGATACTGTATTACCCGATACATTATTGCCGGATACATTATTTTCGGAAACAGCGTTCTCTGATGTGGTATTAGAACCTCCCGATCCCCATTCCATCGTAATATTCATGTTGGAATATTCTTCACTGACTCTGATATATTTACTGATTGTCTGATATCCTTCCGCTACCACCACCATCTGATGAATACCATAAGTCAATTCCTGCTCCGTATCGGTATCAGCACGTCTGCCATCGATATAAACCTTGGCATTGGAAGGCGATACCGTAAATACCAGAACGCCGTATTTGGCTTCCCCCTGCCATTCACTGACGTCCCACTCATATTCTTCATTTCCCTTAACTGTGATCGTCTCCGTACCGCTGCATCCGGCATTGGAAATCGTCACCTCATAAGTTCCCACCGGTACGGAAATCAGCATTTCCTCGCTGACCTGATAGATCTTGGAATGATCTATCTCCAAAAAACCGCCGATAAAAAAGCTGTCGTTGCTAAGACGCAGATAACCATGACCGCGTTCCACTACGATACTTTCTATCAGATGGTCATGACCGCTCACCCGCAGTACATCCGCCTCGTTGATATCCATCCGGTCTCCGATGCCGTTTTCCGTAAGCACTATTACATCCTGCGCCATCCTGTATATCTCATTGTTCAATTTTATTTCCCTGCTGCCCGTCTCCATCGCAAAGTGTTCCACCCAGTCAAATGCAAACACATCCGAAGAAAGGCGCAGACTGTCCAGACGCTTCGCACGGTGAAGGAAGTCCACGCTCACAATCTCCCCGACCCGTACCTGTTCCAGCGATAATGCCTGTCCGTATTTATCATAATACGCCGTGGCGCCGTCATAATTCAAAGTATAAAATTTGCCCAGTTCCATATTTTTAAATGTGATCGTTGAAGCCTCGATATTCTTGCTGATCACGATTGCCGTATCTCTGGAATCATAATTACCGCTTGTCGCCGGAACAAAGCCGGTATCATAATTGCCCTGCTGACCTCCTGTGCCGCTTCCCGTCATTTGAGCGCAGCCCGTCAGCAAAAACAGACCTAAGCACAACAGGAGCAGGTATATACTCTGTAAAGCTTGTACTTTTTGTAATCTAATCACTCTTTCGTTCTCCTCATAATTTTCGTTCCACAATTCCGTCTCTGAGATTTACATAACATGAAGTCGGAAAATATGTGTTCCAAAAATGATTTCATTTATGATTTTTTTGGAACACATATTTTCCAACAAAGAGTTATGTAAGCCGGACTTAACTCTTTCATGTATGATTATATAACAGAGATTCCAGAAAAGAAACACCTTTCTCCCTGAGCGGTTCCTGCTCCATAATCTTTTTCAGCTTATCGGTATTGCGTTCCATCACAACTGACTTGCGTGTATTAATGTAAAAATTAACAATTTTCCAAAATTTTTCCGGATAGGAAAGACGGTAGATCAGCAGTTTTTTTTCTGCTGAGGACATCTCCCTCTCTTTCAGGTAATTTTCGGCACAAATCTCCGCACAGCTAAGATCCCAGCCATTTTTCTCCATTACCTTTCTGAAAAACAGGGAAAAATCCCTGATCCCGCTGTCCCATTGGAATTTTTCAAAATTCATTACCGCAGGTCCCGAAGAGGTAAAAACAATATTATGATACTGAAAATCTCCATGGCAGAATACGCCTTCCGTAAGGATCGCACGGTCATATTCGCCAAAATCTTCCTGTTCCAGCCGTTCCTCTATCGCCAATGCCTTCTTCATAAAAAAATCGTAATTGATCAGCAGAAAATTCTCAAAATTACTGCGGCTGGCTCTGCCCCGGATAAATTTTTTCCCTCGTTTCAGCTCTGCATTGCGCTTATGTATCTCATGCAAAAGTCCGCTGTTGCCCTGTGCCGGAACTTCCTGCGGCACACGCATTGCTTTATGCAGTTTCGCCATATGGGTAAATGCCATGCCGATATCAGTCATATCCGTCGGACTGCATTCTTTCCCTTCATAATAATCTTTAAGAATATAGGTATTCTGTTCGCGGTCCCGGCAGAGATAAGTCCCCTCTTTATTCTGTATATAAGCATCCAAAAGATATCCGGACTTCTCCCTTACCGTTCTGAGAAGTTGATCGATCCTGGCTATCCGTTCTTCCGTCCCCCGGTATTCCCTAAGCACCTTCAGTCCCTGATCCGTCTCGCATATGATCGCGCTTCTTCCCCGATAGGTACGGAGCACATTTAATTCATAATTCTCAAGAATACTGACTGCCCTGTCATTCATAGGATTACCGCCCTTTCCGCCATTTTCGGCATACACTATCCTATGAATATTTTTATTGGAATATTCCAAATTCTCTCAAGGAACAATCTTCACGGCACATACCGCTGCATCAGATATTCCTTCGTATTATGGGAAGGCTCCTCGATTACATCCTGCAGCATCTGCTCCAGGATCATGCCGAGTCCCCGTCCCGGCGCAATGCCCGCCCGGATCAAGTCTCCGCCGCTGACCGCAAGGCTTTTCAATGATATACACTGTTCTTCCTCTTTCATCTTCTGATATATCTGAAATCCTTCTTCTATCGCTTCAAGTTTTTCTTTTCTCCGGTATTCACTCTGCGCCATGACATCCGCTTTTCTGATTTCAAATAATGCCGGAAAATAATCTTCCCCGATCTGATGGACCGCTCTGCGCATCGCCCTCGCATTCGGCTCGATCCTCCTGTCATGACAGGCTACCAGACCCTTCACCATTGTGATCGTATGATTATCAAATTTTAAACGCCTTAAAATTTCCTCCGCCATCTTCGCGCCACGTTCCTGATGTCCCCGGAAATGATCTACGCCTCTTTCATCTGTGGTCTTAGTCTCCGGCTTCGCAATGTCATGAAAAAGCATTGCAAGTCTCAGGCTTTGCTCAGCCCTGATATAAGAAAGTCCGTGAATGACATGCTCTCCAACGGTATAGCAATGATGCGGATTGTTTTGTACGGTCGTCATCATCCGGTCAAATTCCGGCAAAAAGCAGGCTGTCAACCCGCACTCATAAAACGTCAGGAATCGTTCAGGATGCTCCGATAACAAAAGCTTTACCATCTCTGTCTGAATACGTTCCGCGCTGATCTTTTTGATGGACGGAGCCAGTTCTTTGATCGCTGCAAAGGTATCCTCCTCAATCTTATAATCCAGCTGTGCCGCAAATCTGACAGCGCGCATCATCCGCAGCGCATCTTCTGTAAAACGATCCTTCGGATCCCCCACGCAGCGGATCACATGGTCTTCCAGATCTTTTCTGCCATCAAAGGGATCCACAAGTCCCGAGTCCGGGTGATACGCCATCGCATTGATCGTAAAATCACGTCTCTTCAGGTCTTCCTTCAGATCGGGCGTAAAGATCACTTCCTTCGGATGTCTTGCATCCTCATAGGCTCCATCGATCCGATATGTCGTAACCTCATAGCCCTGCCTACCCTTCATAACGGTTACGGTTCCGTGCTGTATTCCGGTATCGATCGTCCTTTTAAAAATCGCCTTTACCTGAACGGGCGTTGCCGAAGTCGTAATATCCCAATCATTCGGCTCTTTATGCAATAGGGTATCCCGCACACATCCTCCCACAATGTATGCTTCATATCCTGCATCATTGATCTGTCCGATCACTTCCTCTACCGCCTGCGGCAGCTTTATCTTCATTCCTGTACCCATGCTGCGAGCCTCCTTTGCGAGCAGCTAATGCGATTGAAAATGCCCCTTTTTCAAAATTGGTTCAAAGCATTGATCACCCGCTCCTGTTCCGCCGCTGTCAGTCCGTTATACATCGGAATCGAAAGCACTTCATCCGCATATGCTTCCGTAATGGGATAATCACCCTTATGATGTCCCAAATATGCGTATGCCTTTGAAAGGTGCGGCGGGATCGGATAATGTATGATCGTATCGATCCCCCGCTCCTTAAGATATTCCATTAACTTCTGCCTTTCTTTGCATCGGATGACAAACTGATGATATACATGTCCCGCGCCCTCTCTATGCTTCGGCAAAAGAATCTTCTCGTTATGAATCTCATTAAGATACTTTTCCGCAATCTTCCTGCGCTCTTCCGTCAGCTGCGGAAGATGCTTCAGACGCACCGACAAAAGAGCCGCCTGCATCTCGTCCAGTCTGGAATTCATGCCGACTTCTTCATTATAATATCTGACTTTGCTTCCATAGTTGCGCAGCATCCTGATCTGATCCCTGTACTCCTCACGATCCGTCACGATCGCGCCCCCATCCCCAAATGCGCCGAGATTTTTGGTAGGGTAAAAGGAAAAGCAGCCGATATCCCCGAAAGTTCCGGTCATTTGACCCCGATCATCCGCGCCATGGGACTGTGCGCAGTCCTCAATCAGCCGCAGATCATGTTTCCGGCAGATTTCCATGATCCGGTCCATATTCGCAGCCTGTCCGTACAGATGCACCACCATGACGGCTTTCGTCTTATCAGTGATCTTCTCCTCAATCTTATCGGCATCGATCTGAAAGTATTCATCCGGTTCTACAAATACCGGCGTTGCGCCTGCGATCGTGATCGCCATGACTGTTGCAATATACGTATTAGCCTGTACAATGACCTCGTCACCCTCCTGCAGTCCCAGCGTCCTGCATGCCAATATCAACGCATCCAGACCACTTGCCGTCCCAACGCAGTGTTTCGCACCGATATAATCCGCAAATTCTCCCTCAAAGTGTTCCAGTTCCTTTCCCATGATATACCATCCTGAACGGAGTACGCGGACCGCCGCCTCCTCAAACTCTTTTTGATATTTCAAAAAACCTTTATCAAGACAATTTGTCATAATCCGATCCATACAAGGATCCTCCTTCATTATTTCATTTTCATATTATATCCGATACTCCTTTTGTGTATAAAGAAGCGTGCCCGATTGGACACGCCCTGCATGCTTTTATACAGTTGGGAATATCTCATTAATCCTCATCGATTCCCTGACTTTTGATGTAGTTCAATACATCGCCGACTGTTTCAAAATTCTCCAGTTCCTCATCCTCTATCTTAATACCATATTCTTCCTCCAAAGCCATGACCAGCTCCATCAGTTCAAAGGAATCCGCTCTCAGATCCTGCTTGAAGGAAGTTTCCTCTGTAATGACTACGCTCGGTGATACATGAAGCTGCTCTGCGATCATTTCTGCAATTTTTTCCAGCATAATTATTATCTCCTTTGTTACTATATTATAAGACAAATAAAGTATATTAAGTCATACACTGTTTGTCAACTATTAATCACAGTTTTTCAGCAGATATTCATAAATTTCCCTTTTTCCCATTCCCCGGTCTGCCGCCACGCGCTTCATCGCATCCTTTCTGGACAGTCCCTTCTCCTCATAGAGCGCCACATGTTCCCCGATACTCACGCTGTTCCATTTCTGCTGTTCTTCCAACCGGACCTGTTCACGCTCTTTTCCGGCGATCACCAATACATATTCTCCTCTGGGATCTTCATTTTTATACATTGCCAGAGCATCCGCCAACGTCGTGGGAAGCACCGTTTCAAATTTTTTGGTCAGCTCCCTGCAGATAGTTAATTTCCGGTCTCCCAGAATATCATATAATTCCTGCAGCGTTCTCTTTAAATGATGGGGCGCTTCATAAAGGATCATGGTGCGGGTTTCCGACGCCATTTCAGCCAGAACTTCCTTTTTTTCCTTCTTATCCGATGGAAGAAACCCCTCAAAGCAGAACCGTCTGGTGGAAAGTCCGGAAAGTGTCAATGCCGTGATACATGCTGCCGGACCGGGCAGGGAAGTGACTGTGATCCCTTCCTCCTGACACATCCTCACAAGCACCTCACCGGGATCCGAGATTGCCGGAGTCCCCGCGTCTGTGATCAACGCAATATCTTTCCCTTCTTTTAAACGGCTGATCAGCTGATATGCCTTTTCTGTCTTATTATATTCATGATAACTGGTCATCGGTGTTTTGATGCCAAAATGCGTCAAAAGATGGATGCTGTTCCTCGTATCCTCCGCCGCAATCAGATCCGCCTGCTCCAGCGTCTCAAGAACCCTCGCAGTAATATCTTTAAGATTGCCGATCGGGGTCGCGCACAGATATAATGTTCCGGACATGTTGGTCTCCTTCCATAAAAAACTATAATTGGTTGCAACAGTTTGTTGTCCGGTTTACATAACTCTTTGTTTACGTGTCTGTGTTCCAAAAAAATCATAAATGAAATCATTTTTGGAACACAGACACGCAAACTTCGAGTTATATAAACCTCATTCAAACAACCTCCATCACAAGCATAATCGCCAAAACAATTGATCTTCTTCTCTCGTTAAAAGCCATAGAGTTCCGTAATCTCCCGGGTATAGACTCCCGGCGCCTCGTTGATGATCAATGGTTTCTCCACGGTCATGCCGGACTTTCCCCCGCGGACAGCTTCCATCAGAAGCATATTCGGCTCCTGGTCCACATAAGGGTAAACCATCCTAAGACGTTTCGGCTCTAAACTAAAAGCCGACATAGTCCGCATGATCTCCGCCATTCTAAACGGTCGGTGCACCATATACAGCTTTCCTCCCGGCTTCAATACTTTGGCGGAAGCCGCAATGACGTCCTCCAAAGTACAGCAGATCTCATGCCTCGCGATGGCCTTGTATTGATTCGGATTGGTCAGACCATGTTCCGCGATCATGTATGGCGGATTGCAGGTAACCACTTCAAAAGAAGCAGGCGCGAATATACTGCCTGCCTCCTTAATATCTCCCGTAATGATCTCTATCCTGTCCTGAAGATCATTTAATAACACACTCCGGCGCGCCATATCCGCACTTTCCTCCTGAATCTCCAATCCGGTCAGATGCTCCGCTTCCGTCTTTGCGGAAAGCAGGATCGGAAGGATTCCTGTTCCTGTTCCCAGATCCAGTACATGCTCCCCCTTCTTAGCCCCGGCAAATCCGGATAAAAGCACCGCATCCATTCCAAAACAGAATTTCTCAGGGTGCTGTATGATCCGATAATGGTTACGCTGCAGATCGTCAAGACGCTCTCCATCCTTTAACTCAATTATCATCCAGTTTTGATTTTCCTCCTTTGGAATCCTCTCTTTCCAAACGTTGGAGTTCTTTCAGCTCCTCAGGAGAAAGATCTACTTTCTCTCTTCTGTGGCGGCGTTTAAATTTCAACTCCTCCACAGCGTATTCTTTGATTTCTTTTTCATCATTTTCTTCCACAATGACCTTTACCCTCTGGCGCAGTACATTGACGCTGTGTACCTCGCCCTCATCACCTTCCGGCGTAGTCACATGATCGCCGGGATTCGGCAGCTTCTTATTTAACTCCTCGTAAGTGTCTTCCTCATGCTTTAAGCAGCACATCAGCCTTCCGCAGACGCCTGAGATCTTTGTAGGGTTCAGGGAAAGTCCCTGCTCTTTTGCCATCTTGATAGAAACCGGAATAAATTCCGACAGATAAGAATGGCAGCATAACGATCTGCCGCAGTTGCCAATACCGCCTCTGATCTTCGTTTCATCCCTGACACCGATCTGCCGCAACTCAATCCTGGTGCGGAACACGCTTGCCAGATCCTTTACCAGCTCCCGGAAATCCACCCTGCCATCTGCAGTAAAATAAAACAATACTTTATTGTTGTCAAATGTGTATTCCGCATCGATCAGCTTCATTTCCAGGCCATGCGCCTGTATCTTTTCCAGACAGATCTTAAAGGCGTCCTTTTCCTTCTCCTTATTCTTCGCCGCCTGTTCGTCGTCCTTTGGCGTCGCTATCCTAAGCACCGGTTTCAGCGGCTGTACCACTTTATCATCCTCTATCTCTCTTGCATCTCCTACTACAGTGCCGTATTCGATCCCTCTTGCCGTCTCTACGATCACATGATTGCCCCTTACGATATCCAGATTGCCGGGTGCAAAAAAATAGATCTTTCCAGCTGTGCGAAAACGCACACCGACTATTTTTGTCATAGTAATAACCATACCTTTCCGTAACCTGCGGATTCATACTGTCGCAGGCACAATTTAACCCTGATGTTTTAATTTTCCTTAATCGTCAACAGTAAAAGCTCTATCGTTAATTCCAGACTGACTTTTGAGGCAAGCCTGCTCTTTGCCTTTTCCAAAGCATTGATCACTTCCTCGATCCCTTCGTAATCACTGTGCTGCGCAATCTTCTTGATACTCTGGATCTCATCCCGAAAGATCAGATGATTCATATCATGAGTTGCTTTAAAAAGCAGCACATCCCGATACCATACAGACATAATATCAAGATAATCGCCAATATCCAGACCATCCTTCTTGATATCATTGATCGCCTCCATGACCTCTGCTGTGTCCATATCAAAGATATTTTTCATCAAGGATAATGTCGCTTGTCTTATTTTATCAAAATCCTCGTTAGATGCAAGGGCTTTTGCCCTTCCAACATTTCCCCTTGCAAAAGCAACGCAGATCTCCGCCCGATAATCTGGCACTTTCAGCTCGCGCATCAGGTATCTGCGCATCTCCTCATCCTGCACCGGCTTCATATGTAATACAACGCAGCGGCTGACGATTGTGGGAAGCATCGCTTCCATGGAAGCGGTCAGCAGAAGAAATACCGCATACGCGGGCGGTTCCTCCAACGTCTTTAACAGAGCGTTCTGTGCCTGCGTCGTCATTTTCTCCGCATTTTCTATGATATAGATCTTATAGCGGCTGCTATATGGTTTGATCAATACCGTATTATTGATTTTATCCCGCACGTCATCTACGCCGATCGTATTGGGCATATCGTGGCTTAAGGCGATGATATCCGGATGATTGCCCGACACCGCCTGTTTACAGGATCGGCACTCCTGACAGGGTTCTCCCTCCTGTCTTTCCTCACACTGCAATGCCTGTGCAAATATTTTGGCAACAAATTCTTTTCCGGAGCGCATTTCGCCGTGAATCAGATAGGCATGAGAAACTTTATCCTGCAAAATCGCTCCTTTTAACTGCTCCTTGATCTGCTCCTGTCCGATGATCTCTGAAAACAATGCCATACCCGATCACTCCCTTCTGTATTTTTACGCTAGATTTAAAGTTAAAATATTGTCTATTCCGGTCATCCGGCTCATATTTTCCTACATAAACAAATCCAGAATCAATCCTCTGATCTCGCCGATCTTAGAAAGAATTTCCACATTATCTTTCTCATCCTTCACCAACGCCTGCGCCAATGCATCCAGATTCTCATCTACCAGCCTGATGATGCCGTAAACTCTGTGGCGTCCCCGCCGGTCCAGAAAATTCTCTCTGGTAAATTCATGTGAATGGTTCACGATCTCATTCATAAATTCCTTGATCAGAGCGCGGTATTTTTTCATATCCCGGATATCTTTCTTCTTACTGATCTTTTCCCCCTGCTGCGTGATCTCTTCCATCAGTACAGTCAGCTTCTCCTGCAGCTCGCCCTCCTGAATATTACTGGCAAGCATGAATTTAAAGGAGCCATCCGCCTCCTGTACTTTCTGCGCACGTTCCACATGCACCGGCTGTGATAATTGATTAATCTTTAACTGATCCATATACCATCATCTCTTTCAAATATCAGAGGCTTTTTCCGACAGGATAAACCCACGGATTTCCGCAAGACATTTTTCCATCGTATCATTACAAAATCTTCTGCTGATCTCCAGTCGTTCTAATTGCTCATCGCTGAAATCCCCGGCGTCTGCAAGGAATCTCCGGCACATCTCGTGATATTTCGGTTCTTTTTGGATACGTTCCCTATTCAATGCGCGCTGCAGGCGTTCCCCATCCTCTACTTCAACATAAACAGGTACAACCTTCTCTTTTCCCAGATATTCCCTTGTCTTTTCATAGGATTCCAGCGTACCTATCATCAGATAATCATTCCCGGAAAGATCGATCTGTCCATCATCCGCAGTAAAATAATACCAGTCGCCATGGACAGTATGATAACAGCGGGCCTCGATCACCCTGCCCTGCGCAGTCATCTCATCAAGCCTGCTTTTATCTACAAAATGATACGCCTCCCCCTCGCGCTCTCCCTGCCGGATCGGGCGCGTGGTATAAGGAACAACCAGCCTTAAACCAAGAATCTGATCTCCGGCTAAGATTCTATACAAAGTATCTTTTCCGCTGGCGCTTTTCCCCATAATATAGAATAATTTCCCCATGATCCTACCTGTTTCTTTTGTTTTTTACTCTGATTTTCAATCTATTTCTACAACCCGGATCATATTCGTATTGCCGGCAATGCCAAGCGGAAGCCCCGCCGTCAGCACTACTTTGTCGCCCTCCTGCACATAACCTGCCTCTTTGGCAGCCTCCAAAGCCGTTTCAAACAGATGATCCTCCGAGTTGTCTTCCCCGATCAGGAAGGGTTTCACGCCATACAAAAGATTCATCTGGCGGCATACTTCCTGTGTCGTCGTAAATGCAACGATTGGACATGACGGCTTATACCGGGAAATCTTTCCCGCTGTGAATCCTGACATCGTAACCGTCAGGATCGCCGCAGCTCCCACATCTACCGCCGTTTCACAGGTAGCATGTGAAATCGCATCCGTAATTCCCAGTTGCACACCGTATTCTGACCTGCGCATTCTCCCTGCATGGTTGATGCTCTGCTCCGTCCGAAGCGCGATACGGGACATCGTCTCTACCGCTTCTACCGGATATTCTCCCGCTGCGCTTTCTCCGGAAAGCATGATCGCTGTCGTACCGTCAAAAATTGCATTTGCTACGTCCGTCGTCTCCGCCCGGGTGGGTCGGGGATTACTTACCATGGATTCTAACATCTGCGTTGCCGTGATGACATGCTTTCCCTGCGCAACCGCCTTTTTGATCATCTCTTTCTGCAGGATAGGGATCTCCTCCATAGATACCTCAACACCCATATCTCCCCTTGCTACCATAACGCCGTCCGATACTTCTAATATTTCATCCAGATTCTTGATGCCCTGCATGTTCTCTATCTTGGAGATAATCTTTATCTCGCTTTCATACTCATCCAGAATCTTACGGACCGCCAGCACATCCTCTTTACACCTGACAAAGGAAGCTGCGATAAAATCATATTTCTGCTGCGTCGCAAACCGGATATCAGAATCATCCACCTCATTGATATACGGCATGGAAAGTTCTACGCCCGGCACATTCACGCCCTTATGGTTGCTGACTTTACCACCTGTGATCACCTCACATATAATATCGGTATCCGTGATCTCTTTCACCACCATCTCTACTTTGCCGTCATCGATCAGGATATGCGTTCCTACGGATACATCATTTTTCAGATTCTTATAGGTAATCGCGGCGCGTTCCGCGGTTCCCATCATTTCCTCTGTGGTCAGGGTAAAAATCTGACCTCTTTGCAGGATCTCTTTGCCGTTCATAAAATCTCTCAGCCTGATCTCCGGTCCCTTGGTGTCCATTAACATAGCCACGGGAAGCGCCAGTTTTTCGGCAACCTTACGCACGCGGCCTAACCGTTCCTTCTGATCCTCCTGCGTTCCATGTGAAAAATTAAATCTTGCAACATCCATACCAGCCAGCATCATCTTCTCCAGCATATCCTCTTTCTCACAGGCTGGTCCTATTGTACATACAATTTTTGTTTTTCTAATTTCTTTCATGGTTATATCATCCTTTCTGATTTCTCTGTTTCCCATTGTTTCCTACTTTTCATCAGTGAAATCATATCTCCCATTTGTTCCTCAAAATTCTGAGTTATCATCTATCACATATACATAATAAACGGAACAAATCCGGCTCTCCTCCCCATAAAGCAATGCCATGTATTTCACATCCGCTTCTTCTGCAGTCTTTTAATTCTTCGATCAACTGCTCTGTAATTCTCTCTCCCGGCACAAGCAGCGGCCGTCCGGGTGGATAGACCGCCACAATCCCCTGACTGATCCTTCCTATGGCATCCTCAGATGATATCCATTCTCCTTCCATTGTATCCGCCTCAGCGATCGTATAAACCGCCTCCGGCAGTTCGCTTTTGCTTCTTTTCCTAAGACACTTTTTAGTATTGTCTATTTTTTCCATATTATTATCAATCTCGTGCAATGCGTCCGAAAGTCTGCGGTATCCCTCCTCCGTATCCATGATCGTAAGGATCAGCAGCACATACGCGGTTGTAACCATCTCCGACTGAAGATGGTACTGCACTCTTAAAGCATCATGTAATTCTCTTGCTGTCATATACTCCTGCTCAGGGATCAACAACAGCTTACCCATCTCAGGGGCGTAACCGCCCGGTTTGCCGGAAGGCAAAGCCAGTGGAGCAAATGCATCAACAATACGAATGTGCTTCAATCTCTCCAATGAAGCATGCAGCTTTTTCCGCATCTCATAAAAGTCTATAAAAAATCTCTCTTTTGATTTTTGAAGCATACAGATACATTCGTCGATACCTGCCATTAAAACATAAGAGGGCGACGTCGTCTGAAAAATGGAAAAATACCGTTCTATCTGTCTGATCCTTACCCTGCCGCCATTGACATGCAGCAGCGCCGTCTGCGTCGGTGACGGCAATGTCTTATGAAGGCTGTGAATAACAATATCCGCTCCCGCATCTACTGCATTTTCCGGTAGATAATCCGCCATGCCGAAATGGGCTCCATGGGCAGCATCTACGATCAATAATTGATTTCTCTTATGAAGTTCTTCCGCAATCT
>DLOP01000117.1:5039-5379 GCA_002478505.1 Lachnospiraceae bacterium UBA7481 | reverse complement strand
GAGCTCCCGCCTCCGGATGCGCCTCTGCCATACTGATTACCTGATCAGCCGTCACACCGAGATCCAGTCCCGTCGCCACATCCGTCTGGGATGACAGATAGATGCCGCGCATCCCGCCAAGCAGGATCCCATGATATGCGCTTTTATGACTGCCGCCNNTCCCGCGGTACTGCCGCCATGATTGCCGTCAATACGCCCGCCGTACTTCCATTGATCAAAAAATATGTATGCTCGGAATGATATAATTCTGCGGCACGTTCCATTGCCTCTTTTAAAATGCCGTCCGCATGATGCAGTCCGTCAAATCCGTCTATTTCCGTAATATCCCTCTTATAATACT
>DLOP01000117.1:4870-5010 GCA_002478505.1 Lachnospiraceae bacterium UBA7481 | reverse complement strand
TCATACCGCTTATGTCCCGGCATATGATACGGATAGGCGTCAGACTCGCCGTATTCTGTCAATATGTCATATAGTTTTCCCATGTTTAGTCCCCATACTGTATCATATCTCTGCCTGAAGCAGAAATATTGATCAGCTAC
>DLOP01000117.1:537-4797 GCA_002478505.1 Lachnospiraceae bacterium UBA7481 | reverse complement strand
TATCGGCTGTGTTCTCTCCGGATGCTGCTAAATCATTACCGGCGTTGTTAGAATATTCCATATTCGAATATTCCATATTCGAATATTCCATATCCGGATATTCTATATCCGGATATTCCACAATGACATCCTCCGTCAGATAATAGCAGATGACCGGACAATCTTTATAAAGATAATCATACAGCTTTGCCGCAAATGGCGTTGGCAGATTGATACAGCCATGAGAACCGCTTGTCAGATAAATGTCTCCCCCAAAGAGCGTTCTCCAGGATGCGTCATGAAAGCCGATATTTCCATTAAACGGCATCCAATACTTCACATGAGAAACATAATCCCTTCCCCGCAGCGTTGCGTTTCTTGTCTTATAGGTCAATCCGAAGATTCCGGGGGGCGTTGCACAGCCGTTAGACATATTGCCGGTCACACAGTCGCTTTCCAAAACAACCTCTCCATGATCAACAATATAGACCCTCTGCGACGTCATATCCACCTCGATATAAAAATCCCCGATATCATTATCCCGCGATGCGCCTTCGCAGGAATAGAGCGGTTCCCTTACGTCGATGGTTCCCGCCTTGATATCACTGATCAGAAGCTCCGTCTCCGCCGCAACATCCATCTTCCAGCCAAATCCACCTTTCGGAAGATTGATGACATAACCGTCGACTGTGGTAAAATTCATCCTGCCGTTATAGGTATCATACTGATCCGCCAATGTGCGCAGATATTCTTCTACCGCCGCCTCATCGATCCTGATGGTATTGCCCCACTCCTGAATCCAGCTTTCATAGACCGTAAAATCCACGACCTCCTCCTCCGGACCAAACTGATAGGTAATGGACGCCTGCATATATTTATTATAATACGCCAGTTCTTCAAGCAGTTCTTTATTGTCCGACATGATTTCCGGAAGAATGTAACAGCCGTATTCATCCAGCCGGAGAATCTGTTCTTCCTTTTCAATGGCGGCGCTCACCATTTCAAATACCTTATCCTGATCGATCCACGTCCCCGGTTTTTCCGAAACTACTTCAAAACTGCCAAGCGCCTGATTGTATGTACCAATATAAGCATTTTGGGGAGCGACCATATTTTCCTCCTGTAAAAAAGGAATTTTCGTCAATGCAGCCTGCAGCCTGTCTCCGTCATATTGGACTGTATAATCGATGAAATAAGAATTTTTCCCAAACAACGCCCCCGGCCACAGCAAAGCATTCTGCTGCACCTTGATCGTGTCCGCGGACTGCGCATAATTACAGGAAAGTCCGATCTCCTCAGCGGAAATCACGGCGGATTCGCCATTCTTGCTATATATGACGATGGAATATCCATTCCATCTTTCCCGCAGAGCCTGATCCGCCTCCGACGGCGTGTTATTGGCATAGGGTACTCCATTAATATAAGTATTCGCATACAGGTGATCCTCGTAAAACAATGCCACCCCAAGATAAACAGCAAATAAGATGCCCGCCACGCCGGCAATACAAATACCTCTGATATGTACCCATGAAAATGAATCTGTCATCTTCTGCTCTTCCATCATTTTTCTCTACCAAACTTTCTCCATTCTTCCTAAAGAAGCGCTGATTTAATCACCGCATCTGAAAAGTTGATAATATTTCTTCCGTATAATTGGTCAAATCCATGTATTCCCTTGCGGCATACCCGTCATCCGGATCAACCTGCACATCCGTAGGGAACATCACGATATACACTCCGGCAGCATTTTCTCCCAGAATTTCGTAATCAGGGGCTTCTATCGCAGCTCCCCTTTGCAAACGGACGATCGTAAATAAAACTCCCGTATAATTCTCGCTTGCAGCTGCCGAACAAATAAAATTATCCGCACCGTCTGCCTGATAAATATGGACGCGTTGCTCCCAATTTCCGGGCAGCATTAAGCTATATCCATCTGATACCCATTCCATTGCATCGTTTTTCCAGTTTTCATACAGATAGCTCTCCTGATTCACATAAAACACCTGAATATTCATATCGATGATCTTCGGTGTCTGACCTGATTCCTCGGTGCCCTGTACCAGATATTCAACCCAACCCAATTCCTCAGATACCTTATCTTCCTCATGATCGTAAAGTACATAAGAAACCGTGACCATATTTAAGATACCACCCATATTTTCAATCGACACGATTTCTCCTCGCGGGCTCGCTAGTCCCCAATCTCCCGCCTTTACCAGCATACCGCCTTCTCCGTCATTCATGCATAGCTTCCCTGTCCCGGTCAGATCATCCATCACCGGAATGGTGTGCACGGTTTCGCCAAACAGCCTTTCCTCAGCCGCTTGTATCTTCTCCGGACTGGCATACAGATATCCTTCCGGCGCAGCGTCCCAGACTCCTTCCACTTCCTCCGCCATCACAATATCTGAAGAAATTTCCGGCAGATAACCATACGCCACCGTAACGCCCGCCATCTGCAGTTTTAATGCATCGTCAAAGGTTTCATGCTTCTCCATGCTGCCTATCATATAAAGTCCCGCCCACTGTATCAGAGGTTCAATCAATGCTTCTGCTTCCTCCTGTGTCAGCAGGGATTCTTCGATCTCATATTCATCTTCGGGACGGCTATCCTCCGGCTGCGCCGCGCCGGCATCCACTTCCCCTGAAGCCGATGCGTCCGGGTCTTCCGTCACAATATCTTCCCCTGTGCCCGATCCCCCCTGATCAGTAGTCTCTGTCCGCGAACACGCCGCCAGCAAGACCGTCTGCATCAATAGTGACAAAATACTTATACTAATTATCACACATCTTTTAATCTTCAAGATACCAACCATGCCTTTCTTAATAGATTATGATCTTTTACATCTGCTTACGCACGATCCTATACTCATCATCTGACTGATAATACGAACAGGCTGACATATTTCCCATCAGGAATCTTGCCATGTCATCCTCATCAAGATCCATGTCGCAATAATAATATTCATACTCTTCATCATAGATATAATGGCTGCATGTATCACAGTTTTCCATAATTTTCAGCATCTTTCCGGATCTTCGTATTTAACATCACTTCGGTTCTGTTTTATGCGCATACCTACCACTTCGGTTTTTGATCCTTATGGGTAAATTTCTTCATCTGTTCTTTATAATAATCCAGCTTGTCTTCATAATATTGTCTGCCGTTTCCCTTTACCCTGCCGCCTTCTTCCAACTCTTTCAGGACATCTTCATACTCTTTCAAATTCATCTGCGCAGCATCTTTATAATTATTCTCAAAGTTCATCTGGATACGGTTCAGCAGTTCATTTAACTGTTTATTTTTTCCCTTTTTTTTAAAGAATATCATAGCGGCCCCTTAAAACTGATCTTATGGTATTTTCTATCCTAATTTATTTTTTTAACTGATGGATCAAATGGAATACCTGCTTCACCGTCATATGTATATTCTGTCTTGCATTTTCCTTATCCATCGCCTCTTCTTCGCTCATCGGTCCGCGGCAGATGCTGAAATAGGCGTCCATGCCGGCTTTGTTACATGCCTCCGCGTCTTCGGATGTCGCTCCCGTAAATGCAATGACCAGCGCGCCATGCTTCTTCGCCATCGCCGCCACACCTGCCGGAGCTTTGCCCATTGCTGTCTGGGCATCCAGCTTTCCTTCTCCGGTGATCACGATATCAGCGTCTTTGATCTCCTCATCCAGACCAAGCTTATCCAGGATATAAGATATCCCCGCGCCCATCGTCGTATTCAGAAAGGTTAAAAAAGCAAATCCCAGACCGCCTGCCGCTCCTGCGCCTTCCGCCTCCGCGGACCGATGAGTGAGGAAGAAGCGATGGATAAGGAAAATGCAAGACAGAATATCCATATGACAGTGAAGCAGGTATTCCATCTGATCCATCAGTTAAAAAAGTAAATGAGAACGAAAATACCATAAGATGAGTTTTAAGAGGCCGCTATGATATTTTTAAAAAAAATAGGAAAAAATAAACAGTTAAACGAACTTCTGAACCGTATTCAGATGAATTTTGAGAATAATTATAAAGACGCTGCGCAGATGAATCTGAAAGAATATGAAGATGTTCTGAGGGAGTTAAAAGAAAGCGGCAGGGTAAAGGGAAACGACAGGCAATATTATGAAGATAAGCTGGATTATTATAAAGAGCAGATGAAGAAATTTACCCATAAGGATCAACAGCCGAAGTGGTAGGATATTCCGGAAAGATGTTAAAGATGATGGAAAATTGTGATACATGCATTCATTATATCTATGATGAAGAGTATGAATATTATTATTG
>DLOP01000117.1:232-479 GCA_002478505.1 Lachnospiraceae bacterium UBA7481 | reverse complement strand
ATGATGAGTATAGGATCGTGCGCAGGCAGATGTGAAAAATCATAATCTATTAAGAAAGGTATGGTTGATATCTTGAAGATGAAAAGATATGTGATGATCAGTATAAGTATCCTGTCATTATTGATGCAGACTGTCTTGCTGGCTGCATGTTCGAAGACAGAGACTCCTGATCAGGGAGGATCGGGGAGCATAGAGGATATCGTGACGGAAGATCCGGGCGCATCTGCTTTGGTGGAAGCGGATACCG
>DLOP01000117.1:0-197 GCA_002478505.1 Lachnospiraceae bacterium UBA7481 | reverse complement strand
CCCTGCTGACACAGGAGGAAGCGGAAGTGTTGCTCGATCCCCTGATACAGTGGGCGGGACTTTATATGATAGGCAGCATGGAGAAGCAGGAAACCTTTGATGATGCATTAAAACTACAGATAGCGGGCGTTACGATGGCGTATGGCTGTCTGCCGGATATTTCTTCAGAGATCCTGATGGCGGAGGAAGTGGAAGGA
>DLOP01000045.1 GCA_002478505.1 Lachnospiraceae bacterium UBA7481 | reverse complement strand
AGCAGAACAGGCAACAGAGCAGGACAAAACGGAGGGATGAAAGCCTATGACGGAAGAATAACTTTTGTGGCAGGATTGATATGGTTGTGGTATAGTGTTTATGTGTGAGGTAAGCACAAATCAGAATTTAGTGAGGCAATAATATGAATGTTATATCTGTAGGTTGTGTATGCGTAGATGTTTTTATTGATAAAAAACAAGTTGCATCTGGCGGTGAGAGCCTGAATTTCTGCGGTAATATATGTGTCTTTCCAAACGTGCGATGCTCTCTTATGAGCGTTATAGGAAACGACGAGTATGGTAGGTCAATTCTTGAACAGATAAGCAGATACCCTATTAACACACAAATGCTTTCTATTAGAAACGGTTCGACAGCAAACCATAAAATCAATCATACCGAAGATGGAGACCGCTATTTTAAAGAAAATGCGTGGGAGGGCGGTGTATATGATGAATATGTTTTAAATAGTACAGAGCTTGAGTATATATGCAGTGCAGATGTCGTTCACACAACAGTCGATTCGCCTGTTTTCAAGCAAGTTATTGAATGTAAGAAAAAATCGGACTTTTGTTTGGCTGTCGATTTCAACGAGTACCGTGATTTCAATGCTTGGTGCGATTTTCTTCCGTATGTAGATTTGTTTTTTATAAGTGGAGAAGAAAGTATTTTCAATGAATTGAAAGCTTTATCAGAAGAATATAAGTGTATTTTCGTATGCACATTGGCAGAAAAAGGTAGCATCGCATTTGTAGACCAAATGGAGTATAGGTGTTCTGCGGAAAAGGTCAACAAAGTTGTTGATACAACAGGGGCAGGAGACAGCTTTCAAGCTGGCTTTGTGAACGAATATTATAACAGTAAGAATATCGAACGCTCGCTATCCGAAGGAAGCAAGTGTGCAGCTAAAAATATTTGTAGGATAGGAGGATTTTAGACACAGAATTGCCTTTATGGGTTAATAAATTCCGATTTTGCGACCTAATATCAAACAATTATATCAATCAAAATCGAATACAGTAACACAGCGTTAGGGTGCATAGATAATGAAATCTAAGCACCCTATTTTCATGTAAAGGAGAGCAAAGAATGAAAAAAACGAACACCAAGCGGGCGCAGGAAAGGCGCAAAGGATTTACCAAGAAAATCGGCAATACCACCTATGATGTGTCATTCCATTACAGCCAGCAGAGCAGGGAGAGCATGAACGACAAGATTATCCGGCTGATAGAGAATGATATGCAGACAGAGAAAAAATAACTGAATATTTGTATTGTGGGAGTGCTTGAAAATGCAGTATTTTCGGGCATTTTTAATTTTCTTTCATTATGTCCTTGACAAATCGTTCTGAAAGGGGAGATTCTGGAAAACTGCGGAGAAATGTTAAGACGTAATGGCTATGAGGTACGTGTATTCGATATCGTTGACATGGGACGATGTGACTATTATAACCCGTTAAGATACTGCAGGCGTGAATCCGACATCAAGAAAATTGTGGAGGCATTTATTAAAAATACGGACAAAACGGGAGGCAAAGGAGGCGGAAACAAAGACCCCTTCTGGGACGATTCCATGAACGGCTTTTTATGCGCGACAATTGCCTTTATGACGACCTGTCCGAAAGGCTCCGATAAACCCTATGCACAGATAGAAGAAGTCACGGGCGGCAAGACTTATGAGGCGACGTTTGCTAATATCTGTGAGTTTACCCGTATGGCGAACAGTAAATGGACGCCTGACTGCGGTATCGAGCTGATTGATAAAAAATCACTGGGCGACGGTAAGAACAATACGGCAAACGCATCAAAACTTGCGGCGATTTTTGAAAATCTCCGCCAATATGAAGCGACTCTGCAGGGCGTAAGCCCGGACATAATTGAGAAGCCGTACTGCCTGCGTGAGTGGGAAAACTTCAAAATTGCTCCGGAAAAGACATCGACGACCATCCTTACCGTTGTCGCGGTACGTCTTGACCCGTTCAATATCGAACAGGTGCGCAACCTTACCAGCACGGATACCTTAGACCTTTATAATTTTGCCAAGAAAAAGACAGCCCTTTTTATGATTATGCCCGCGACGGACAGGACATATAATTTCCTGCTTGCCATGCTTTACACCCAGCTGTTTGACATCCTTTACCAGTTCGGGGAAAAACAGACAAGCGGTTCCAAGCTTTTGAAATTAAAATCAGGGGAATTTGTAAAATATTTTTCCGCCGAGGAAGCAAAGGATGAGGAAAAATTCAACAGGCAAGTCGAAAATTACAAAAATGCCCACCCCGTACACCAGAATGAAGGTAAAATATACGACGGAAAACGGAAAGTTGAAGAAAAGTTATTCTTTAATCTTTTTGGACCGAAGGTAAAGAAAACGCGCTCCGTCAAGATTCATGACGACTGGTATGATATCGTTGCGGCAGACGGCAGTACGATTATAAGTCGTAAGCCGACAAAAGCGCTGGCGGAGAAATATGTTGCCGATTTAATGAACGCCGTGGTGGAGAACGGACGCGTCCCCGCGCTTCCTATCCATACCCGTTTCCTGATTGACGAATTTCCTAATATCGGTGAAATCCCGGAGTTTAAGGAAAAGCTGGCAACCATGCGTGGTTATGAGATTTCTACGGCAGTCATCTGCCAGACCATTACACAGTTAAAGGGTATGTATCCGGATGATTACGAGGTTATTGACTCCAACTGTCCGTTCGTGGTATTCCTCGGCGGCGATGAGAATACGAATAATGAATATCTTGCGAAAAAAATCGGCATGGCAACCGTAAAGGTAAGGAATAATTCCACGGATACCAAAGCGAACGGTTCTTCTTCCTATAATATAGATACAAGGGAACTGATGAAGGCGGAAGAGTTCGGACGTATGGATTACCAGAAGGAGATTGTCTTTATTTATGGCGAACAGCCCCTTATGGACGATAAATTTGATTATCCGGCACACAGAAACTATAAATTTACAAGGGATTATGCGGTTGATTGGGGCACAAAAGCCTGCATGTTTGACCGCACGGTCATTTATCCGGAAATCATTCCGGCAAGAAATACGCATAATCCATTAAAGCCTGCAGCTATTCCTAATGTTATGCCTCTTTCAACATCGAATTTTCTGGATATTTTTAAAGGAGCTACCTTTGAGGATATTGAACGCAGGATGGATGAAGATAATAGATTGGTTATTTGATAAAAATAAAGTTTTATTTTTAATGTTTTTTATGTTTTACATATAACGATATCAAACGGAACAAAAACCCGACAGAAAGGAAAAAAGAGACCATGGAGAATATCGAACTTTATAATTTAATCTTATCCGCCTCCAAATCATTGAATCAGGAATTGCTTAATTCCTGCAGCAACCATTTGATGCTGACAGGCACGGTTCCCGAAAAATACCAGACCCAGTTAAAAAAAATCAATGCGATTACGGGAACCGTATTTGATATCCTGCTTTCAAATGATTATGAATATACACAGGAAGACAACATCATTAAGATTTATGTGGAAGAAAATGAATTTGTCTGCTTAAAAGACCAGATTGAATTTTTCGGTCAGGACACTTCTTTTATTTCTTTTACACAAGAAGAGCTGCCCGTTACGGATGATGCGCCTGAAGAGGAAGATGAGGAAGAACTAATCCTGCTGCCCATGGATACGGACTTAGACCTTCCGGCGGATGATGTCGGAAAAGTATCTTACCCGGCAGAAGAAACCGCTGCAGAAGAAACCGCCATGGATTTTAACACGTTTATGCAGTTAAGCAAAAACAATGCTTTAGGTGAAGAAAATAATCTCAAAGATATCATGGATACGCATGCGGGTCTTAATTTTAATGAGAAGGTGCTTGCGAAATATACCAAGAAGAAAGATGAATTTGTATTTATTTCCTATAGGGTGCGTGTAATGACTCCGGGACTTGGAAATATGGATGAGATTTCCATTATGATTGCTCCGCTCCTTATACCTGGTAAAGCATGTCCGTCCGTGCCAATCATTACTTCCATTGTGTGTGACGGCAAGATATTTACAAAATCAAGCTTCGAACTGGAAGAAAAGGGCAAAAACATGATTATCATCCGCGTAAACAGCAAATATGAGTTCCTTGTCCGCGGTTTCTTTGACGGTTCGGGCACCTTCTGCGGCTTTATTGCCACGACGGGAAAGAGTGTTGAAAGAGGAGATAAGATAGAGGTTCTGGAAGAAAGGCATTACGGGAAGCCCGACATCAATATCTCTCCCGCGTTCACCATATGTTACAATGAAACACATGACCCGGCACAGGCTTATATTTTCCCGCTCATCAATGATAAAAAAGATAACTTTATTTTCTTTGAAAAAACGGCTGAATTTACGGAATATATGTATTATACGGAAGACAGCCTCGGTCTGCAGAAAATCATGATTACGGATAACGGTGTCCGTAAGGAAGTCGTATGCGGGTGGGAAGGTGATGAAGCAGTAATTAAATTCCTGGAGGTAAAGTATGAAGAATTCTAACATCAATCAGGCGGTCGTCCTCGGAATGATATGTGAGCCTCCGCAGACGGTAATCCATGACATGGTAAAGCCTCTTATAAAGATTTATTCCGTGTCCGAACAGAAAATAGATTTTACTCCTCTTTCGGTCTTATTTTCCGATAATGAGACCGCAAGGAAATGTAAAGGGTTAAAAGAAGGCGATATCATGCTGATTTATGGTATCTTGGGGTATGATTTGTATTACGGCTATGTTCTCCATGCAACATCCTTTGTGATGCTCTCGAAGAATAAGCAGAACATCCCCGAAAAATTCAGACGCCCCATATGTTTTGAATTTACGGATATTCCCAATATCGTTATTCTTGCGGGAAGCGTTAATAATGTCATGGATGATACAATTAACTTAATGATTGATAGGAAGAATTTTATCCGCGGTGACATCTGGAAATCAGATGTCATACCAATCCCGTATGAAGATAAAAAAATAGATTTTCAGGAAATGGACAACCTTATTTTTATCGGAAATATTGACGACGGAAAATTAAAAGGCCAGATAAGCAAAACCATCCGGGAGGAATGAAAATGAATAAAAGACATATTATTATAGCTTGTCTGGTCTGCATCTTATGCGTTTTATCAGGATGCGGTCAGGCGATAACAGATGCCGTATCCGAAAATGCTGCACAGGCGGCGCAGGATGCCGTGGATTCATTATATGGTGCCACGCTTTCCCTTCCCGAATTTTCGGATATTGACGTCCGGACACTGATGGAAGGTAAAAAATTGGAAGATTATACACAGGAAGAACTTGCAACCCTGACTGCGGAAGAAGCAAGGATAATGGTCGCGGTTAATTACGGCGCGTCTTACCGGTCTTTTTTTCAAATGGAAGATGATTTTACGCCCACGGAGGAGGACTGGATTAAGATACGGGGGCTCATTTACTGCAACCTCTATAAATCATTTTATTATACGTATCCGGACGGTACGAAAATAGAGGTCTATCCGGTCAGTGAAATCGCAGAGCCTTATTATGAACTGGCACGCAGACAGACAACGGTTTATAATGACCAGAATCTGAAATCACAGCTGTATATGATATATCCCGGGATTACGGCAGAGGATATCAGCGGACTTTCTATGAAAAGCTTTAAGATACTTCTGATTCAGTTTTATCTTATACCATGCACAACACAAGATGAAAAACAGGAGGTCATTGATATCGTGGAAGCTATGACGGAAGACGAACTGGCGCGTATGAAGGAGATGTTTGTATGGGGCATGACGTCGGTATATGAAACTTCCGCTCCAGTATTGGAAAATGCTATATCGGATAATACAGCATCATATAATATGCATATTCAGAAAAATTCTTAAAACAGCAAAAATAAAGGTTAAAAAAATATATTTTTAGCATCACAAAAATTTTCCATTTTTAATTTGCATATAAATAAAAAAATTTAGAGAGGAGAGATTTATGAAAAGAGAAACAAATGACTCTTTATTGGACGGCATATCAAAGGAAGCCGTGCATAACTTAAAAATCAATACCAACAGGCTGATAAAGGAAGCAAAAGAGAGCGAAATTCCAATGTTTATCGCTTATTACGTACCCGGCACGGGGTATATATATGACGGTATTTTTCCGGAAGAAATCGGCACACCCGCCATGAAACCGGCGCATGGGAAATTCCTTAAATTTCTCCGGGACTGTCTGGATTTCAATAAGGAAGATTATATGCCGCATATCAGGCTGGGGGAAAAATAACTTTTAAAAACGGGAAAGGAAACGAATATGAAAAGAGCATCTGAAAAAAAGAACGGATTTGCAAAAACTCTTAAAGAATGGTGGGCACTCATTCTTTTACTAAGCATCTTCTTTACCTTCCTGTTTTTTGTTTTTTATTATAATCTGCCATCAAACAGCTATACAACAGGCTGGTATAATGAACATCTGGAAAAGATATTTCCCATGCGGGGCGTGTGTTATGAAACAAAAAACTACTTATCGGACACCATGCTTTTTTATTCCGATTTAGTGATTGATACATCTCTTTTGATTCCCGTGGAGGATTTATCTTCCAAAGAAAGCTTTTTGGATGATGACAGTATTGTATTGGAATACACGGCGGGCGCAGCTTCATACGGCATTGCTTCGCTGAGTGGGCAGGGTTTCGGGTATTTAAGATATGGCGTAAACAGTGAGATTGTCGGCTCTTATCTAATACACGGAGATATTTCCGAATATATGGCTACCTACCATACGGATTTTTCCGTTCCCGCATCAGACCTTTCTTTTATGGGGAATTTAAAAGATGCGCAGGGACGCAGACTTGATGTATTAAATATTACATATACGGACGGTTCC
>DLOP01000071.1:246-26353 GCA_002478505.1 Lachnospiraceae bacterium UBA7481 | reverse complement strand
TGTCAAAAGGTACACCTTTTGACACTCTAAAATCATTC
Source organism: Lachnospiraceae bacterium UBA7481 (assembly GCA_002478505.1). Taxonomy (GTDB): domain Bacteria; phylum Bacillota; class Clostridia; order Lachnospirales; family Lachnospiraceae; genus NK4A136. The sequence continues at coordinate 26,315 of DLOP01000071.1, read as the reverse complement.
TAATCCCCGTATTTACACGGATTTATCTCTTTGTTTTAACCTCATTTCACGCAATCTCCGATAGAAAGTTGATTTACTCATTTGACACTTTTCCAAAACTTCATCTATTTTGATATTCCCTCGTTCCCATGCCTTTACAATGCTTTTAAAATTATCTGGCACTTTAGATTCTGGTCTGCCAAAACGGACACCACGCTTTTTCGCTGCTGCAATTCCCTGTTCCTGTCGTTTTCGTATATTTTCCCTTTCATTCTCTGCGACAAAAGAGAGTATCTGTAATACCAAATCTGCAATAAACGTCCCCATAAGGTCTTTTCCATTCCTCGTATCCAAGAGCGGCATATCTATTACACAAATGTCAATCCCGATTTCTTTTGTGAGCATTCGCCACTGGTTTTGTATCTCCGCATAGTTGCGTCCCAGACGGTCAATGCTCATGATATAGAGCAGATCCCCCTTCTGTAGTATTGACACCAGTTTCTCATAATTCACTCTGTGAAAATCCTTACCTGACTGCTTATCCATAAAGATATGGCTATCAGTAACACCTGCTTTCTTTAGTGCAATCATCTGACGGTCTTCATTCTGTTCTATACTTGATACACGCACATATCCGTATACATCATTCATTTATATTCCCTCCTTAAAACTTGGGTAGTAAAATAACGATTTAAAAAAGTCCTACTGCATTTCTACAATAGGACCTTCTTAAAATCAAAATCTTCACAAACCAATTGATAACAAATATTCAATTTAAAAACGCAATTTAATAGACATGGTTTTATAACAATCAAAAACCATGCCTATCATAATAAAAATACAGAAACTCCATCATTCCACTAATCAAAATCCACCAACTTACCACATTAAATTTGAATGGTATAAATGGCAAATTTACCACTATCATTGAAATGGAAAATCCCATAAAAGCAATTCCTGCCATCGCACATTTCTTTAGTAATTCCACATCTCTGCTCTCATATAATTCCCACCGCTTTTTCCATTTTTGTAACAGATAGCATAATCCCATACGGATAAGCAAAAAGCAAATAACCACAATGATAACAGATACAAGAACCAATATCCCAAAGGCAACATGGGTTGGTATCTCTGTTGTCATTTTCAGATAAAGCCTTTGATAAAAATCTCCTATGCACTTTGACAGCCATTGAACATTTCTGTATCTGTCCTGAAACCATAACGAAATAGTGACTACCGTGTCCTTTTCGATAATAAGGACTACTATCAGTTGTACCAGATAAGCAATAAGCAATACAACCGTCATACCGGATAACTGTCTGGATTGTCTGCGGAAAACCCTGCCAGATTCTTCCCTTAGCTCCTTCTGTATCTCCTTTTTGATCTGTGCCACTTCCTTTGCCAGTGTCGTCTGATACTCTGTCATCAACTGCTTTGCTCTGACAAGTTCTTTGTCAGCGTTCTCTTCCTTTTTCTCGGCTGCGGAAAGAATGGCTTCGGCTCTGTCCTGTATTTCTTTTTTCCGCTTCTCGGTTTCTGCTATCCTGACTTTCAATTTCTCGTTCTCCTGAAAGATGATATCGCTGCCGCTGTATTTCTCTAACTTCTCTGTCTGCTGTCGCAACAGTTCCCCTTGCTCGGAGAGTACGGAGTTCACGGATTGTATCTGTGATTTCAGTTTCTGATTGCCGGAAAAAAGATTCTGTATCTTCTGGTTTTTCTCCTGCAACTGATTCTGTATGGCTTCCAGTTCCCTGTTTTTGTCGGTCAATTCCTGTTCCATATCCTCCATCTGATTCAGCAGACTGTCGATCTGCTCTCCGCTGTTGTAATCGTCTAATTCGTTCATTTCTTTCCCTCACTTTCTCTAAAATCTGCTCTTTAAGTTCTGCAATTCGGCTATCTGTCTTTGCAATGTCTGATTCTGTCTGGAAAGCATGGCGTTTTCGCTGTTCAATCTCTCCACTAATCCAGTCAGTTCCAGATTCTGTTGACGAACACTGGTCAGTTCCCTGTTTTCTAATTGAAGATATTCGATTTCCGTCTGCTGATTTTCCACCAGTTCCAGAATCTCGCCCTGCTTTTCCAGAATAGCCAGCACCTCTTGTAACTCTGTCATATATTCGTCCAATAAAATCACTCGCTTTCTTCATAATCATTTGGTGTAATGTTTTCATGGTCTGGAACCATTCCTTTGTTACACTGTTTAATTGTTTTATGATACGGTTATACTCGCACCGGTCAGACACCTCGCCCTTCTGCTCCATCTGCCTTGCACGAAATCCCTCGTGTATGGTTGGCTCAAGGGGGACTCCCTGCCTTTTGTAGCTGCGTTGGTCAATCTGCTGTTCCACGGACAGGTAACGGTTACAAATATCTGCCCACGATTTTCTCCATTTTTCCACATTGCCACGATCATTCCAGTCATTTGCCTGCACCGTTATCCGTTTCCAGAGTTTCTCATTCCGCTTGCCCAGCTTCTGCATTCCCGTCTTTTTATCTATGAGCGGTATACGGTTTCCATTCTCATCTCTGGCATAATCCTTTTTCTCCTTTGCTCCCCAAGCACCATCTGCCTTGATTGGTCGGGTAGTAAGAAGAATATGGGCATGAGGGTTGCTATTTCCCTTATCGTGAATGGCAATATCTGCACACATACCTTCTGACACAAAGTTGGTCTGCACATACTCTTTGATAACAGCAAGTTGCAATTCTTTAGAAAACTCCACTGGCAATGCCACCTCCACATCTCTGGCAAACTGTGCATTGGACTTTTTTTCAACTTTTGTAACTGATTCCCAAAGTATCTGCCTGTCCAGATATTCCTTTGGTGCATGATCCGGCAAAAGAATTTCCCGATGCACCACACCACCTTTGCGGGTAAAATCATGGGTAAGCCCGGTTTCTTTGTCATAGAGTTTCTCTCCTGCACGATATGCCGCAGCCGCTATTACAGACTTGCCTTTGCTCCGCCCGATGATCTTAACCGAACAGTGATAAATCGCCATAAGCACCACCGTCCTTTCCGTAAGTTATCACTGCAAAATAGATAAACAAAAATACCACTATCAAAACAGACATCTGCTTGCTCTGATAATGGCTGGGTAGATTTCCCCATAAGAAAGAACACCGTTTTTGTGTTCTTTCAATGTGAGATATAGCATTTCTTTGTCTGCGTTTTTTGCTGACTTAGAAATGCTTCTCACATTTGCGGTCATGCTGCGACCTTCGGGAGCAGCTAATCCGCCAATGTTTGTGCTGCTGGCAGCGCAAACTTGTCNNGTGTGAATGAGTACCACTCATTCACACTCGCCTCGCCAGAGCGCACGCCCACGAAGTGGGATGGACAGTCTTTGACTGTCTATAAGTGCGCCCTTCTTCGTTTCCCTACGAAGGGAGTGATAAAGTATCATCTCCCCCATCTGTATCTTTTGCTGTATCGGGAATCCGCTCTGTCTGCATGGCTCTGGAAAAATATTTTCCATTGCTTTCCTGCTTTTTCAGAAAAGCAATCAGCTTGGGAACATCTTCCTCCGTAACTGGTCTGCCCAGCACAGATTCCACCGCACCGCCAATCTGGATCAACCGATGGGTGCGAATTTTTCGTTCCTCCGCTTTCTTCTGTTTTTCCAACTTCTTACGCTGTGCCTGATACTGTTTCAGTTTCTCTAACATTTCTTCCTCTTTGGTAGTGCAACTCTGGATTCGCTCGTCCAGTGTTCTTCTTTGTTTTGCCATAAATACCTGCCTTTCTCCGACACTTGCCGAAATTAAAAATATTACAAATCAAAAATTATTCTTCTGCCACTACAGGCAGACCGTTTACACGAATATCATTTCTGATAAGGTGCAACAATCTGTCCTCTGCTGTGACAGAATCTGTTTCTGCAAAATGCACATTAACCACATAAGTGGTTGCTCCAATGCGCTTTGTGAAACGGTTATTCTTTGTTTCTTCTTTGCTGTCTCCCATAAAAATAAAACCTCCTATTGATATCAGAACATTTGTTTGCTATAATGTTTATATGGCGGTGGTCTACAGCGAAAGTAACAGCTACCAACTTCAAATTTTAAATATGGCATACTCCCGTTCTCCTTTCCGACTTTTTGTAATTTGTTTTCGTATAAAACAATTACTCTCTGTCACTAATAGGAGAAATGGACGCACCAAATCGGAACTATTTTGAAAAAGGATTGAAAAAAAATTTTGAATTTACAGACAAAAAGGCGGTGACTCCATAATGCAAAAGGAAATAGTACCATTTTCAGAAACCCTCGATGACGATTTTGAAAATGGTCTTTTGGATGCGTTGGCACAGGAACGATCTGCTATTCAGGAAATAGAACAGGAAAAAGAAGAAAATCTTTTAAACGAAAAAGTTACTTCTGCTCCCATAGGCAGAAAAAAGTTGTGGAGGGATACCCAGAAAGAGGCACTTGCCCGATTGGAAGATTCTGCACGAACAGAAGAAGATTTCTGCAATGTGCAGTCGTGGTGGGACAGATTGGATGCAAATGCTGACAGGCGATACCGTTACCATGTCATTGGTCGTTCTGATATTCCTCTGGAATGGGGCGCAGCACCAGAGGAAGTCATTCTCCCCGAACCGATTCAGCAAGTGTTCTGGAAACAGATAACAAAAGGCGAATTTCTGGACACCATCTTTGACTGCCCTTTTGAAATGCATGAACTGGTTGAGGATTCTGATATAGCAAAATCCATCCATGAATTAAAAAATCTTCATAAGGAAGTATTGTACTATAGTGCTATCAGACAGTATTCCAATCAGCAGATTGCCTGCATCCGAAACCAGACTGACCGCAATATTCTCAAAGTGAAAAACACCATTTTGAAAAAGCTGCGAAAGAAACTTTATGTTTCATTATGCAAACGTCAACAAATGAACTTTCCGCTAAACCAGAGAGAAAAAGAGTTCTTGGAGGAATATGCCTCTGTTTTTGCGGGCAAGAACAAAACAAAATCTCCCAAGGCTGGTAATCAAAAAGCAAATACCAAAAGTAATGATTGACGTTATTTGACTTGTCTGCTACGATAGTAATATATTTACAACAAAATTCAATTACATATATGTGAGGTGCTAAACATGAACCTTTTTAAGAAAACCAGTTCCCATTGGGTGCGGTATGATAAATATGAATGGAAGAAAAATGATAAAGGTGTGTTGTATATCACGCCTGCCGAAAAAGCAAAACCAGAGTTATATAATCCGCTAAAGGATTCTGACAAAATGGTACTTCATGCAATAAACACAGGTGTTATCTGCATGAATAAAGATACTGACGAACAGACAAAACAGGATGCGGTTATGGATTTCATATCTTCCTATGGACTTCTTGGATTTATGACAGCACTTTCCACCACACCGGAATTTATTACTTATGAGGCAGTCTATCTACCTAAGAACCATTTCATCAAAGAGGAAAGCATGACAACGGAACAATATCTGTCTTACTTTTTCCCATTTTCCCCGATAGATTTTGTGAAACGGGGTGTAGAATCCAGTTGGAGTGTCAGCGATCCATCAATGGTTGCACTGGTTATGACAATGAGCAACCGACCACAGGCAGTAACCATGAGTTTCCAGAGGGAATATGCTGAACCCTATGAATGGCTGGTACGGAACTTTACAGACTGGGCATTTACTTTTATATCCAGTTTTCTATATTATCAGGACATAGACACTCTTGACGATATGCAAAAAGATTTATACCGACAGGGCATGGCAGCTTTTGGCGGGATTGCGCCAACGTATCACATAGAATTGCTGGAAAAGCCTACGATTGTATGGGATTTTCATTCGCTGTTACTGGCAATACAGATGATGTTCAGTTTTATGCTGACGGATGAGAAATCTTCCCTAAAGGTTTGTAAACATTGTGGGAAAGTGTTCCTTGCGTCCAGACCGAATACGGTATTTTGTAGTGGTCAGTGTAAGAATCAGTATAATGTATACAAGAGCAGAGGAAAGGACAGGGCTGGGAACAGCAGTGATGACAGAAATCAATGATCCAGAGCATGATGCTTCTGTCGAAATTTTTGACGGAAGCAAAAAGGAAACTTTGTGAACTACCATCCACCGGATGAAAAGCGACAGACTTTAAAAGACTCTTATCTGCAAAGCACTTCCTGCCATGTGGGGTACAAATTGTACCCCGCTTTAAAGGCTTTCGGCTTTCCGCAGACAAAAAACGGTTATATAAAAGACAGAAAGGAACATATTGCATGAATACAGATATCACAAAACAAATGGAAATGGTACTTTACCGCACAGAAGATGATTCTGTAACGGTAAGTGCCTTGATTAAAGATGAAAGCATCTGGATTACACAGAAAGCAATGGCTGAATTATTTGGCATTGATAAATCTGGCATCAGCAGACATCTTACAAAGATTTTTGAAACAGGCGAATTAAAGGAAGAAGTGGTTGTTGCAAAAATTGCAACAACCACTCAGCATGGTGCTATAGAAGGAAAAACACAAACGAAAGATACTAAATATTACAATTTGGATGCCATTATTTCAGTAGGTTACCGGGTAAATTCCATTAAAGCAACACAATTTCGTATCTGGGCAACAAACATTCTTAAAGAATACATGATAAAGGGATTTGCAATGGATGATGAACGTCTGAAACTTGCAAAGACTGCTTTTGGCAAGGATTATTTTAGAGAATTACTGGAAAGAATCCGCTCAATCCGTGCCAGTGAGCGCAGAATCTGGCAACAGATTACAGATATTTTTGCGGAATGCAGCATTGATTACAACAAAGATTCTGAAGTTACCCATCGGTTTTATGCCACCGTACAGAACAAGTTCCACTATGCCATTACTGGCAAAACTGCAGCAGAAATCGTGTATGAATCTGCCGACCATACCAAAGAACATATGGGATTAACCACTTGGAAATACGCACCAGATGGTCGTATTCTAAAATCTGATACTCCCATTGCAAAGAATTATCTGGATGAAAAACAAATCCGACAGCTTGAGCGGGCTGTATCTGGCTACTTTGACTATATCGAAGATTTAATTGAGCGTGAAAACGCTTTTACCATGCAGGAATTTTCTGACAGCATAAATGCATTTCTTGAGTTCAGAAAATACGATATCTTAAAAGATAATGGGAAGATTTCCCACCAGCAGGCATTAGAAAAGGCATATGGAGAGTATGACATTTATAATAAACTCCAGCCCATCGAATCAGACTTTGACAAAATAATTGAGAAAACACCGACTGAAATATAAAAAACAGTTCCGATTTCCCCACCAAAAATCTCCTATTAGTGAAGAAGCAACGGACACACGCTTTGCGAGTGCCCTTATGCTAACAAGAAATATCTTTCAGGCAGAGCCACACACTCTGTCTTTTTTCTTACCAAAAAATCAAAATAACGTATCGGAATCGGCATATCTGTGTTAAAATGTAAGTACATAGATGTGCCGATTGCAAGCACCAGACAGGTGCGGAAAGGAGACTTTTCTATGAAAAAGCAATCGGAACAGACAAAAATAACTGCACTCTATGAGAGACTTTCCCGTGACGATGAATTAGCCGGAGAGAGCAACAGCATTGTGAACCAGAAAAAGATGCTTGAAAAATATGCAAAGGAACAGGGATTTTCCAATCTGGCGCATTATACGGACGACGGATGGTCTGGGACAAATTTTGAGCGTCCTGACTGGAAACGATTATTGACAGATATTGAGGATGGCAAAATCGGCTGTGTTATCGTAAAAGATATGAGCCGGATCGGGCGTAACTATCTGCAGGTAGGATTTTATACGGAAGTATTATTCCGTGAAAAAGGTGTACGCTTTATTGCCATCTCTAACGGAGTTGACAGCACACAGCAGAGCAGCAATGAATTTGCCCCATTCTTAAACATTATGAATGAGTGGTATGTCCGTGACACCAGTCGTAAAATCAAATCTGTACTCCATGCAAAAGGAATGGATGGAAAACATCTGACTTCCAATGCCATTTACGGATACAAAAAAGATCCCAAAGATAACGACCACTGGATTATTGATGAAGAAGCCGCTGCTGTGGTAAGACGGATTTACCAGCTTATCATGGAAGGCAACGGACCAATGCAGGTGGCACGAATCCTCACAAACGAAAAAGTGGAACGCCCATCTTATTATCTGGCAAAGCAGGGACTTGGTACTTGTCGTGGCAGTTGTGACATGAGCAGACCGTATACTTGGACAGCAACCACCATTTCCGATATGGTCAGCAAACCGGAATATATGGGACACACCGTCAACTTTCGTACCCACAAGGATTCCTATAAAGACAAACATTCCAGACGGGTTGATCCAGAGGACTGGATTCTCTTTGAGAATACACAGGAACCGATTGTGGATGAAGATACATGGCACACTGTCCAGAAAATCCGTGAGACAAAGCATAGACCAAGCAAGCGTGGAGAACCCAATCCACTGACAGGACTAATGTTCTGTGCGGACTGTGGTACAAAAATGTTTAACCACAGAACGGGAGGCTATGAGAAAAAGGACAAAAACGGCAATCCTACAGGGAAGTATACCAATGCACAGGATGCTTACCATTGTTCTACTTATTCCCTGAACAAATCAAAGTTCACGGATTCCTGTTCCATGCACCATGTCAGAACCGATGTTGTCAGGGATTTGATTCTGGAAACACTGAAAGCAACAGCAGGATTCGTAAAAGAGCATGAGGAAGAATTTACCCACAAAGTGCGGAATGAATCGAAAATCCAGAGAGAGGATGCCGCAAAAACATTGCAGAAAAAACTTTCCAGAGAGCAGAAACGAAACAATGAATTGAACCAACTCATAAAGAAGATTTATGAGGATAACGTCAGCGGCAAGCTGACAGACAAACGCTTTGAAATGCTTCTTTCGGATTATGAGCAGGAACAGGCTGATTTGGAAACTTCTATTCAGAACACGCAGAAAGAACTTTCTGCCTTTGAGGAAGATAACACAAGAATTGATAAGTTTATGGAACTGGTAAAGAAATATACCGATTTTTCAGAATTGACTACACCAATGATCCATGAATTTATTGATAAGATTGTAGTGCATGAAGCAGACAAGTCAACTGGAGAACGAATACAGCAGATAGATATTTACCTCAAATATGTGGGTAAGCTGGATGTTCCCATGCCGGAGTTAACACCGGAACAACGGAGAGAGGAAGAACGCAGACGCAAGAAACGTGCTTGGAACCGTACCTACATGAGACGGAAATACGAACGTGAGAAAGCAGAGCGTGAAGCTACTGAAATGGCGAAAATTGGGGCAACCGTGTAGGTTGTTCCAGAAATATCTTTATGATAGAGAAACATGCCTGCCCCGAATAGTGGATATTATTGACAGGGAAGATGTTATATTCATTGTTATGGATTATATAGAGGGCGAAACGTTAAAGCGGGTGATTGACCGGGAAGGCGCTCAAGATCAGGAACAGGTGTTAAAGTGGGCACTGTCTCTTTGCGATGTTTTGATGTATCTGCATTCTCAGAATCCGCCGATTATTTACCGGGATATGAAGCCGGCAAATATTATGTTGCAGCCCAATGGCAATATCAAGCTGATTGATTTTGGAATTGCTCGGGAATATAAGGAACAGAGTATAGAAGATACTGTCAGTCTGGGCACAAAAGGCTACGCGGCGCCGGAGCAGTTTGGGGGTCATGGTCAGACGGATGTGAGAACGGATATCTATTGTCTGGGAGTTACATTATATCATCTTGTTACAGGGAAGAATCCTGCGGAACCGCCATATGAAATGTATCCGATTCGTCATTGGAACGGAAGGCTTTCTGCAGGGCTGGAGAAGATCATACAAAAATGTACTCAGGCTGATCCGAATGAAAGATATCAAAGTGATGCAGAGCTGAAATATGCATTACTGCATTATGAAGAAGAGGATGATGAATTCCGCAGATCTTTGAAAAAACAACTGAACAGATTTTTGCTGTTGAGTGGAATAGCTGTTTTTTTTCTTTGCGTGGGACTGTTATGCCTGTTTCTGAAAAACAATACAAAGGATCAACTGTATGAAAGACTTATAGAACAGGCCCAGAGAACTACTGACTATGGACAACAGAAGCAGTTCTATGAAGAAGCAATAGCGATTAGACCCGGATTGATATGGGGCTATGAATGTCTCATTAATCTTTACAAGTCGGATCTTTCGTTCTCCATAGAAGAAGAAAGCAATTTGAAAATGTTGATCAATCAGTATGCTTCGGAAATCCGGCAGGCAGATGGATATGGGGAGCTGGCATATGACATTGGGAAATTATACTGGTATTACTATGATTATGGAGCTGATGAAAACTATGACAATGATGTAACCCGGATGAAGAGTGCAATTAGTTGGTTTGATGATGCCTGCATTTATGGAAGTGAGGAAGATGATTTTTACCAGACTGCTTATGTATATCGGGAAATTGGCATATTTAACCGAGACATTACACTTTTAGTAGAAGAGGCAGAAGACCAGAATGTCTATGGAGATTATTTTCTAAATCTCAACGATTTGCTGACAGAAGAAAAGTCAGAAAGTGAACTGGTAGAATTGGAAATCTGTCGTCTGGGATTGTTTGCTATTGAAAATTATGCATATAAATTTCAGAGAGAAGGCATTTCACGGAGTCAGGTGGAAATGATGTTAAACAATATCATTGACCGTATTAATGGAATTTATGCAGTAACAGAAAAAACAGAAGCATTGAAGGAAGAACTGGAAGAACGAATCAGCAGTGCAGAAAATGCGGTGGAGAATGCTTATGAATTATAGTATATACGAACTTCTGTCAGTCATATTTTTTATTCTGGCTGGTCTGGCAGCAGTCTGTGCGGTCTTTTATTTTCTAAGATTTCAGATCGCTCATGTGATTGCAGTTTTATCTGGGCGGCAGGCCAAAAAGCAGATAGCCCTTTGGAAAGACAGTATGGTGGCGAAAGAGAGCATCACAGAACGAATAAGCAGAAATGATGGTAGAGATACGACGTCCGTAATATATGACGGAGAGGAAACCACGAGCGTATTGCGTGAAGACAGTGAGGAAACCATGAGCTTGTTGTGCAATAGCAGCGAGGAAGTTACAAACAAATTGTACGGGGACAGAGGAGAAACAGGCATATTGCATGATGACGGAGGGGAAGTTACGAACATATTGGACACCGACAGTACGGAACCCCTTACAAGTGTGCTGGAAGAAGAAAAAAGAATGATTCATTCTGCGTATATCATTTCTTTGTCTGGTGAATTGGAACCTGTAAAGAATATGTAAAAGAAACTAAAGAGTAGGAGACAGCAGTGCAGAAGATGAAATGCCATAATGAAACAGAAAAGGGAATTACCGTAAGTTTATTTCTAGTTTTTCTTATATTGTTTTTTACATTTCTGGCTTTGCCAGTACAAGCAGATGATGTGGATGATCCGGCAGAGCCGACAGAGCCGGAATGTCAGGGACCTGTATGTGAGAATGTTGTGGTTTATACAGGTGGGAACGCAGATAGCGTTAGTGTAGAACTGGATGTCAGCGCCTACTGTGATCAGGCAGTCCATATTATTGACAGCGGCATGTATGAAGAAAATAAAAATACTGTGGATATGGAATGGTATGCGTTGGGAAATTGTTCCGCATTGATTAATGCCTCAAATTATACCATGACAATTAATCACATAGAATTTTCGGGAGAGGAACAAACCCGGGTTTTTACTTATTATGCTGTCTGTCAGGATAATAAGATTGCTCCTTTTCAGGTAACTGTCTACCGTGTAGATAATGCTCCGATAGTGAATGCTGTAACATTGTCCGGTAATGCGATTATTAACAGCTATGGAATGTATCTGACCGGTGATAATACCTGCAGGATCCACGTATCTGCAGCGGACGGTTATTCCGGAATTATGAAATATGGATTTCAAGTTAATGGTGGTGAAGTGCAGTATCGGTCAGCCGGAGGCTTTCTGTATCGATATTATATCAACGGATCTGCATATTATATCGGACATAGGAATCCGGAGGTTACCTTTGATATTACGCTGGAGAGCAACGCAGATAATCAAATTACGGTATATGCCTATAACGGTCTGGGTATACAGTCTTCCAGTGTTTCCGTAAATCAGGTGATCCGCGTTGATTGTCTTCCCCCGGAAATTACCATACAGCCGGAAGGAAATTATCTGATTCAGGATGGAATCGTATATACAAAAGGGGATGCCAATCTTAATGTGATTGCAGAGGAAGAAGAACTGATCGGATCTGGTATTCAAAATATGTTTATATCTGTCAATGATGTTATGATATTCAATCAGGATGTGACACGTACGTCTATGAGTGAAAATGTAGCGGAGGAGGACATAGTATCTGTATTGGGACAAGAAATCCCTGTATGGAAATATGAAACGCAGATCGGGATATCGGATGTATCCCCCAGTGATGTTTATCGGATAGCTGTAAGCAGTAATGATATTGTTGGGAATACCGCTTTACAGACAATGGAAGTACGGATAGATGATACAGCTCCTGAAATAAATAATATTATGGTTACAGGATCCTTGCTGGATGGCGACAGCCAGACAATACAGGCAGTTATCAATCCTGGCGGAAACCGTTATGGATTCTTGGCAAATGGAGTCGTGGAACTAAGAGTTACTGCGGAAGATAATGACGGTGGAGTGGGATTAAGTAAGATTTATTACCGTCTTGCAGACGAAAATGGATCTTCTGTTGAGAGAGATTCTGTTCCGGATGCTGAAGGAGGAGTCACGATTACGATTCCCGCCAATTTTAAAGGGAGCATTTATCTGGATGCGGAAGACCAGCTGGGAAATCGTATGTCTGCACCGGTCACTATTGAAAAACTGGTCATTGAAAATGAGCAAATGTTCCAACAGGAAAAACATATTCATTATACGTTTCCGGAAACATCGTATCACGATTCCGCAGGACTTAATCTGTATTCCGGGATTACAGAAATACCGCTTGTTATTACGGATACTTATGCTGGAATTAGAAATGTCAGGTGGGAGATTTCAGATGAATCTGGTTTTAAAAAAAATGGAGAAATTATTACGGATATCGACGGAAACATTTCAGGAGAAGGCATTTCTACCGGAAACTGGACGAAGGCTGGTACAGACGGTAATCTTGTTACGCAGCTGAAAGGAAACCTTCTGGTAGAAGACAATCACAATCATATTTGCGTGAAGATACAGATGACCAATGGAATAGGGTATACAACCGAAGAGATATTTTATCTTAGTATAGACCAAACGGCGCCGGTTGCGGAGTTATATCAGGTTGGCGATCTGCCGGATACAGAATACACTTCTTATTATAGGACTGACTGTATGCTGGAGATCAAAATTACAGAACGCAATTTTGATCCAGAACTGGCAGAAATCATTTTGTATAAAAACGGAGAGCCCCAGCTTGTATCCGGAGAAGAATGGGAGTTTACGGATAACGTCAATCAGGATGCCAGAGAATATCGTTGCAGGCTTCCTGTTTCAGGTGACGGGGATTATGTTGTTAGAGTTTCCTGTACAGATCAGGCAGGTAACCGTTCCGAAACGGAAGAAACACCGATTTTTACTATTGATTTGACTGCTCCCGTTATCAACATTTCATATGAAGATACCGTACAGGCGGCAAATGGAATCTACTATTCCGCCGCAAGAAAAGCAGTTATTACCGTGCAGGAGCATAATTTTGATCCGGAAAGAATCATCATTGCCGGACAGATTCAGGAAACTGGAGAGGAAATTGTATTCCCGGTGCAGAGTGAATGGGTGACACAGGGAGATACCCATACGACTTATTTGGAATTTACTGCTGACGGAAGTTATTCTTTTCAAGTCAGTGGCTTTGACATGGCGGGAAATGAAGCCGGGACAGCAGAGGAGACAGGATTTATCCTAGATTGTACGATGCCAGAGATTAGGATCTTGGGCGTTTCAAATCTATCTTCCAATGCTGGAAGTTGTATGCCGGAGATACAGATTACTGACCGGAATTTTGAGGTTGACGGGTATGAAGTAAGAATCAGCGGATACCTTCATGAGGAGTCGACTCCGATGGGCAGTGTTAGGTTGATAGATGGCGGTATTGCGTATCTTCTGGATGATTTTGCATATATGAAAACGGAAGATGACGTCTATCATCTGGTGGTAACGGCAACAGACAGGGCAGGAAACTTAAGCAGCAGGGAAATCCGTTTTACTGTTAATCGGTTTGGATCTGTTTTTTCGGTTTCGGATGAACTGGGATCTATTCTTGGAAGCTATATTAATGATGACATTCCGGTTGTAGTAACAGAGTCCAATCCGGATTTTCTGCAGAATGGTTTTCCGGTACTGGTATTAAGCAGAAATGGAACACCGAGGACGTTAGTGGCGGGAGAGGATTATGAGATTGGATTCTCAGGCGATGAGAACAGTATGAAAGTATATCAATACATATTATCGGATAGCTGCTTTACAGGAGACGGCAGATATACGCTATCGGTCACGTCAATAGATGCTGCTGGGAACAGAAATGATAACCAGAGTCAGGGTCAGCTGTTGGAAATCAGTTTTGGGATAGACCGTACTCTGCCTGTTGTGACTGCTCTCAATGGACGATTATTCTCAAATCATTATCTGTTATGAGGATGAGGAAGGAGAAGACAGGGACGCTGTGATCCCACTGGATTTTTATCCTTCAGAAGGAAATGTTCTTGAGCCTGCTGAGGGCTGGCTGAGAAGCAGATTGTTAATGTTTAATAAAGCAGAGATGATTAACGAAACAGAGCTTCCAGTAGAGATATGGAGCGAAACATTTATGTCGGAAGGAAAAGAATATACGGCTGCTTATTCACGGGTAAGCCTTATATATGCAAACCCCAATTCGGACTTTGACCCTTGGATGGCTGATTACCGGTTTGTCATCCTGCAGGATGACGCGGTGTTGTATGAGATAAAATTGTATGGGATGAGCGTTGGGCATGAGGAACTTCATTTTATGGAGGATGTCAATGGTGACGGGGCAGAGGATTTCATACTGATCAATAATCCCGGCTGTTATGATTTAGATGCTATTCCTTATGTTTTTGTATGGGACCCGGAACAGGAGACCTGCATATATGGGGGAATGATTGCACCGGAAGAAAAGGCTTTGTATGACGGCGGTATATTTCCTACAACAGCCCCTATGTATCAGGCTGTCCTTTATGACAGGGATACTGGAATATTTTATGACGCTTCCAATATGGAGATGAATGCCGTTTTCGGTCATGACATCCACGGCATGGTCATTACATGTGGAGCGAAATTTATAGATGGGGAATGGAAGACCGTCTATGAGGTGTATCTGGGAGAGGATTATGCAAGAGAAACGAAATATGACGAGGAAGGAAATGTCATCTCTGAAATCCAATATTCTGGGGATGATCAGTATGATGTGGTAAATAGTATTTATACCGGATGTGAACTTTCTTTATGCAGCTTCTGGCCGGACTACACAGAGGTGGAGTTCGTAGTCAATGAGCAATTTTCCTATTGGAAATATGTAATTAATGAGGAGTAAGTACTTAGGCAATAAACTATATGAAAATCATATTCAATTATTTTATCTGCAAATAAATATACAAAAAGATGAGAGGACTAATAAATGCACATGTATGGTAAGACAAATATAAGTAAAAAGAGAAACGGTATACTGGCATTAGCAATAATTATCCTATTAATTGTTGCTAGTGCCAATATTTCGGTATCAGCAGAGGAATTCTCCGATACAGGTTCGGATTGTGTGGTTGAAGTTGATTATCTTTATACGGATGAAAACGGAAACAGTCATTTGCTGAAGCAAAGCTGCGGCGTGCTGATCGGCAACAGCGGGAACGGTGCTAGTCATGTGCTTGCGTCCAGAACAATGGTTACATTAAATGAGGAAGAATTGCTGCAGTTATATGAGCAGTATCAGATTCCCGAAGACCGACAAGACAGAATATCTATGAATATTCAGATTGTAGTTGCGCATGACATTAAGATAGATGCATCTGTTTCCATGGAAAGTGACAGTATGAATCTGGTGGTACTCAGTCTGAATCAGCAGATCTATAACAAAGCAATCGCTGTCTTTGATCTGGACGAGTCTAATGCATTTGCTACGGAAAGCATCTGTACAAGAGGATATGAGACAGGGCAAACCAGACAGGGTGTGGTAATTGACGNNAAGGAAGGAGTTTCTTATATTCGGCACAATATTGCAGTCAGTGGGAATGAGATAGGCTGTCCGGTTATGAATTCCGAAGACGAAGTGATTGGTATCTGTCTGCTTCCCGGCATAGACGGCAGGGAACAGGCACTGAACATTAAGGAGGCAGCAGTGGTTCTGATGACATTGGGAATCCCGTATACTGCAGCGGATCATACCGATTATTCTACGGATAAATCAGCATTGGAAACTGCATTGCAGGTTACGCTGTTTATGGATCTTAGCGGATATACGGAAGAAACAGTTGTAAGTATGAATGAAGCAATTGTTTATGCTCAGTCTGTAATTAGTGATGAAGCTGCAACACAGGAGACCGTTGATGAGGCATATACCAATCTGATTGTAGCACAGAGCGGATTGATGAAAGATGACCGGTTGGATGTACTTACGGTTATTATGATCATTGTAGCAGGAATATTGCTGCTTCTTTTATGCGCTATAGGATTGATATATTTCATTCGAAAAAATAAAAAGGCAAAAGAAGAAAAGGAGAGGGAGGAGCTGGAAGCCAAGAAAGCGCCAAAAGCACAGGGACCATATGTCCCTTGTGTAAAAAAAGAAACGGTTGCCTCCATGGAAGGATTTGCCCCATCCAGAAAAGAAATTCAGTTTAACACCGAGGATACCATGGTGTTATCTGAGAATGATTATTCAGAGAGAAATAATGAAATTGGTTTGGATTTACTATATGCGGGAACAGAAAAAATACATATAGAAACAAGTTCTTTTATTATTGGAAAAAGTAAGGAGAAAACAGATTTCTGTGTGAACAATAATTCTGTAAGCAGGCAGCACGCCAAAATTATTCGTCGGGGAAAAGACTTCTTTCTAATTGACTTAAACTCAACCAACGGGACATACATAGATGAAGAAAAATGTATTCCGGGACAGGAATATCATTTAACTGATGGAATGCAGATAAAAATGGCAAAGGAAATATTCTGTGTACGGGGGCAAAATTTATAAGTAAAAGCAGAAAGGAAGTCTATTGATATGCGAGATAAAATAATACTGATTTTTGAACGTAGTAGAACTGGAGAAGTTTATGATATAGAGGTTCCATTGCATATAACGGCAAACGAACACTTATACGGGTTGAATCATGGGTTGAATTTGGGGCTGAATTTGGAAGATTCAACACAGTGTTATCTTTGTACAGAGAATCCGATTGCCTTGCTAAAAGGAAATACGGAATTAGCAGATTTTAATCTTCATGATGGGACAAGAATTTGTTTTAACAAATAAGGTGGGGATATTATGAATTATAAGCTTATTTTATGTGGTGACAGATTTTATCAGGAAATTATATTGGAAGAAGACAGAGATCAACTAAAAATTGGAACAGAGAAGGAATGCGATATTCGATTCAGCAAGACGCGTATATCGGCATCTTTTACGATTGTCTTAGTCAGAGTACAGGAAAATTGGGAGATTCAGTGTAGCGAAGAAATCTATCTAAAATTATCCAATGTTTCCAGAGTTCGGAAGGCAATGCCGCAGCCAGGTGAAAGAACTATGGTTTGTCTGACAGAAGGTGATAAAGAGGTCTTTGGATTGGATTACTATCTGGATTTTCCGATTCAGACCAAAGATTATGATTTGAAGATATCTTACAGAAATGTAAAAGAATTTTTTATTGGCGGAATGCAAGGGGATGTGCAGATTCTTAATCCTGTTATTGGAAATGAGTATATCAAACTGCACACGGAATCGGAAGGATTATTAGTGGATACCACTGGAACACAGGCTGGTTTTGCAATTAATGGAATCCCTGCAAAAGGGAAAAATGTGATGGTAAGGGATCAGGACTTTTTTTCCATATGTGGATTTCAGTTTTTTGTATATCAAGGTGATCTTTTTACTTCTTCGGATGGATCAATTGAAACAAAACTTCCCAGTGCCATGATCAGATATCAAAAGAACCACTTTCAATATCCTAAATTTATAAAAAATGCTCGACAGCAATATCGTCTTCCGCAGGAAAATTTAGAGATATTAGACCCGAACGCTTTACCGCAAAAGCCGGAAAAGAATCTTCTTGCCATTTTGGCTCCGGCACTCATTTCACTGGTTATGATTGTACTTTTTCGTGGAGTGATGGGAAATGGTGGGAGTTTTATATATTATAGCATCGGCATGATGGCTGTTGGGATGATTACGTCTGTTATAA
The DNA here is from genome assembly GCA_002478505.1 of Lachnospiraceae bacterium UBA7481. Taxonomy (GTDB): domain Bacteria; phylum Bacillota; class Clostridia; order Lachnospirales; family Lachnospiraceae; genus NK4A136. The sequence continues at coordinate 7,879 of DLOP01000071.1, read as the reverse complement.
CTTATTTTAATTCAGGTAAGGAATATCGGAAACAGGTAGAAAATCGGGAAATAAAATATCGGGAATATCTTCGGGTGCAGGAAGAAAAAATTATTAAATTACGGGAAAAGGAATATGAAATTCGCAATCTGCAGAATCCGGATACAATGCAGGATATTCAAAGAGTAGCTGATTTTGATGCAAAATTGTTTGAAAAGAGAAAAATGCATAACGACTATCTTACGATTAGATTGGGGAAGGGAATTGTTCATACAATGCTTCCGGTGAAATATAAGTATCATGAAAGCATTGATACGGAGGATTATCTTGTAGAATATCCGCAAAGTATCAGCGAAAAATATGAATTGATACAGGATATGCCGGTAGTTTTGAATCTGAAGGAAATCAATGCTGCTGGTTTTATTGGAACCAGAACAAAGCTATATCAGATTGCAAAGAACATGATATTAAATCTTGCAACGGAGCATTTTTATCAAGACATCAAGTTTTTTTTCATAATAGGAGAAGAAGATAAAGAACAGTTTGCCTGGACAAGATGGTTTCATAATTCGTATATTGGAGACGTATCAATTCGTAATTATATGTATGACGAGGAAAGTGCTAAAATTGTTTTGGAATACTTATACAGTGAGTTTTCAAAAAGAGATCAGGAAAAAATCTCCGAGCAAGCGCAGTGTCCTGATTTAATTATATTTGTTTATCGTTCTGAGAAGATCAGTAATCATCCGTTGATTCAGTTTGTCCCAAGGGCAAGGGAACTAAAGGCGACATTTCTGTTCTTTGAAGAATATGAGGAAAAGTTGAATGAGAACTGCAATAAACGCATTTTCCTGGATTCCAATGAAAATGTTGGATTTATTCAGGATATAGAAAACGGAGAAAGTAGGCAGGAGTTCAGTTATATGCATATACCTGGGGATATTGCGACGCAGGCTGCATTAAAACTTGGTTGTGTCTATGTAGATGAGGTCAGTCTGGAAAGTTCTCTGACCAAAAATATTTCTTTATTTCAATTACTTGGAATCATGTCCGTGCAGGATTTGGAATTGAAGGAACGTTGGAACCATTCGCAGATATATGAGTCCATGGCAGCGCCTTTAGGTGTGAAAAGTGGTGGGGACATCGTATATCTGGATTTACATGAAAAATATCATGGTCCCCATGGATTGGTTGCGGGTACAACTGGTTCAGGAAAGAGTGAAATTTTGCAAACCTATATTCTTTCTATGGCAACGTTATTCCATCCCTATGAAGTAGGGTTTATAATTATTGACTTTAAAGGTGGTGGAATGGTTAATCAATTCAGAGACTTGCCACACTTAAATGGTGCAATTACTAATATTGATGGAAGGGAAATAGACCGTTCTTTACTGTCTATTCGTGCAGAGTTAACCAAAAGACAGGAACTTTTTGCCAAGCAAAAGGTAAACCATATTAATGATTATATTAAGGCATATAAGCAGGGAGAAGCAGATGTTCCGCTGCCCCATCTGATATTGATTGTTGATGAGTTTGCGGAACTGAAAAGCGATCAGCCGGAGTTTATGAAAGAATTAATCAGTGCTGCAAGAATAGGTCGAAGTCTGGGAGTACACTTAATATTAGCAACGCAGAAACCGAGTGGTGTAGTGAATGATCAGATATGGAGTAATTCTAAATTTAAGCTGTGTTTAAAGGTTCAGAATAAAGAAGATAGTAAAGAGGTATTAAAGTCACCTTTGGCTGCTGAAATCAGAGAGCCTGGTCGTGCATATCTGCAAGTTGGAAATAATGAAATATTTCAATTATTTCAGTCTGCATATAGCGGAGCATCCGCAAAATTTGATAATCTGGGCAGTCAAAAGCAATATGAAATATCAAAGGTAAACCTTGCAGGACAAAGAGAGGTTATTTTTGAACAAAAACTGCAATCAAAGGAGGATTCAGAAACACAGCTGGAAGCAATTGTGGCATATGTGCAAAAATATTGTGCTGAAAGAAAGATAGACAGATTACCGAATATATGCCTGCCACCGTTACCTGAAATAATTACAGATTGGGAAAAGAAAGAACAGATACAGACGATGGATATCTATGTCCCGATAGGAATATTTGATGATCCGGCGAGACAAAAGCAGGAAGTGATAGGATATAACCTGACGCAATCGAATTTGTTTATTCTTGGTGCATCTCAGATGGGAAAAACCAATTTGCTGCAGCTGATTATTAAAAATCTTTCAGTAAGCTATTCCCCGGAGGATGTGAATATATACATTTTGGATTTTGGTTCTATGATGTTGCGTAATTTTGAGCAGCTGTGTCATGTGGGTGGCGTCATTACAAGCAGAGATGATGAAAAACTAAAGAAATTCATCAAGATGATCGTTCAGATCATGGAAAGCCGTAAAGAGATACTCTCAGAATTAGGGTTGAGTTCTTATAGTGCTTATAGGGAGGCAGGTTATCGAGATATCCCACAAATCATTTTGATGATTGATAATGTTACCGCATTCAAAGAATCTTTTGCTACATACGAAGAGGCATTTACTACATTTTGCAGGGATGGTATTGCTGTTGGAATATCTGTTGTGGCAGCAAATTCACAAACTGGGAATATGGGTTTACGGTTTCTTAGTTATTTTTCCAACCGTATTTCGTTTACCAGCAATAATTCTTCAGATTATTCCACGATGTTTGAAAGATGTAGAATAAGTCCTAAGGAATTGCCGGGAAGAGCATTGGTTCAATTGGATAAGGAGATCTTTGAGTGTCAGACTTTTCTTGCTTTTGATGGCGAAAAGGAAATTGAACGTACTACAAAGATGAGGGAATTGGTTCAAAAGCAGAACACATTATACAAAGCATATAAACCTGCAAGAGGAATTCCTATTATTCCAGAAGTGGTAACTGAAGATATATTAAAATATATGGCAGATTTTTCACAGAAATATGTTCTTCCTGTGGGTATTGATTATGAAAATAATGAAGCGGTCTATTTACCATTACTTAAATGCAATCAGATTGGCATGAGTGGAAGATCTCATTTTGGAAGAGGTAATCTGCTGCGATATATTATTGAAACTCTTGCATCCAGAAGTCAGACTGAGCCGGTAGAGTTTTATATATCAGATCAGATTGAGCGTAAACTAAGTGTTTACAAAAATTTATCTGTTACTGTAAAATATTCGGCTAATCCAATGGACGTAATAGATATGGTGCGGGAAATAGGACAAAAAGCTGAAGAAAGATATCAAATGGTTTTTAAAGAGGCAGAACACGAGGTAGAAAATCTTCCGTTGATAGTGTTACTGCTCAACTCCCCGGATGCGTATCTTACAATCAGCAACGACAGGGAATGTTCAGAGTTGTATAAGATGCTATTAGGAAAATATAAAAATCAAAAGATATGTATTATACTTTCTCAAATAGAAAATAGTCCAATAGGATTTAATTCCTGTGAAGTAATTAAGCAGATGAAAGAGTCTAGAACACTATTTATTTTTGATGATCTTTCGGAACAGAAATTGGTAGATGTTCCAGCTGCCGTTTTAAGAGAAAATAAGAAACCATTGAGAGTAGGGGATGCATATATGATAAAAAACAGTGCAGTTGAGAAGGTGAAGATCATAAAAAATTCTAGCGAAAAAGGATAAAGTAATGAAGACTGAAGTGACCCATTTTGTTAGACAATGCAAAAGTCTAACAAAATAGGTTATTTCTATATTTGGAACAAAGTAGTACCTATCTCCCATTTTAGAAATGTACAATAGAGAAATCAGCAGTTATGAAATGATCTCACGGTTAACCCGTTCTATCTTATTGTTTATCCGTATCTTGTTTCATTATTGAATAAAAAATCCAGATGTTTATTTATGTGGCACAGTAATAGTATTTATAAAAAATAATCTTTCGTATTGCTATTCGGTTATATTGAAAATATAATAAAATTGAGAATTTATAAGAATACAATGAATCATTAAGGGAGAAGACATATGATAGAGAAAAGAAACCTAATGGGAGGTATTTGTTTATTTATGACGCTGCTGGCAGCAGGATGCGGGAATCCGGATGGAAAGCTGGAAATCAGTCAGAGTGACAGTGCAAGCCAAAACATGGTTTCAGAAAATGCATCCGTTGATATTGTCAGTGAGAATCAAACCGCCGTTACATATGAAAGCAGACCGATCAGCTACAACGTGAAAGATTACATTTTCTTAAGCATGGAAGAGACTTATGCATGGCTGGCACCTTATGGATTTTGTATCAGCAGGGATCATGATGATGGTGAAAATTGGCTCTGCCGGTACACAGGGGATGGGGAAGAGGACAGGACGGTTCTATTCATATATAGTGAAATAGGGCAACTGAAACACATTTATATAAATGATTTTGGCGAGGCAGAGGAGGAATGGAACCTATATGAAATGAACTGCCGAATGACAGTGGAAGAAATGAACGGATGGATTAAGGAACAGGACGGAATAATTTTTGGCCATAACATGGGATTGTATGGAACGGGAATTGGACTTGAAAAGCTTGGGATCGGAATGATCAGTTGGGGATGTGGCAGTGACTATATTGATTATATGGATATAGATATTGATATAAATTATGTAGATTTGCTGCAGGATATTACATGTGAAATAGAAAGCCGAGAGGCAGAGTTTGCTACAGAAAACGGAACGACTTTTGTGATAGAGTATCCGGTATTTGTATCAGAGGGGGAAGATATATTTGATGCCATGAATGAGCGGCTGCGGCAGCTGGTAGAGGAAAACGGGGAGGCGCTGCGTGAGGTGAACAACCGGGACAATATCCTTTATGAGATAGAATGTCTGGAAACACAGGGGATCAGCATCAGCTTCTATCGGAGCGGGGATTACCACTCTCAATCCTTGTTTACTTTAAACTATGACTTAGTAGAGAATGATCTGATGGAAATGCCGGATTATCTTCAGGAGGATCTGGAGTCTCACCGGGAAATGTGTGAAGAGAAAGGACCATATGATATCTTGAGCTGGTATATCAACCCGATGCAGGTACATGTGGTTTATTACAATCAGATACCGGGAGAAGAGGAAGGGGCTGATTTTTGGAGAAGATAATTGTGCTAAAGACAGGGAGGCCGGTATGTTTCTTTTTGCAAAAATGATGATAAAACATCATATCAAACGCAGTTATATGATCATTTTGGGAATTGCCTGCTCGGTGGCAATGATGTTCTGCATGATCCAGATGGGGGACAGTATTATTAATAAATATAAAGAGCAGGCAATGGGAACGAATCTGTACGATTTTCATATAGAAGGTTTATCAAAGGAACAGGCGGATTGGATAAAGGCGGAACTGGATCAGGAAAAGATAGAAGCATCAGGAATCTTATATAGTGATTTCGGCGATATGCAGATGAAATTGGAAGCGTATGCGAAAATGGAGTTTGTTTTATGCGCGGGAGGAACGAAGGAAGGGCTGGAAGAACCCGGCCTGCGGCTTCAGGAAGGAAGATGGAGCGAGGCACCGGATGAGATTGTTTTGGAACAGTATGTCTGCAGTATGCTGGGAGTCGAAATAGGCGATGAGGTCACAGTCGTCTGTGATCTGACAGGGGACACCTGGCGTTTCTGCCTTGTCGGCATCATGGAAAACACGCCGATCTTATCAAGCAGCGACTGGAAAAGGGGATACATGAATGTTTCCTTTGCGTTCCTTTATGAATCGGGGCTGCTCACACCGGAGACAGAAGATCATACCCTGATCGTCACGGTGAATTCCGATGTGGATGATTATGATGTTGAGGAAATCATAGAAATAAGCAATAAAGGCCGTGAACTGCTTGCACAGTTTTATGGATTTGATGGTTATTTTAATACGGTACAGAGAGTAGTTAACGGGCAGGCTTCAGAGAAAGAGACAGAAGCTATAAGAAAAATTAATAATCAAATTGTATTTAGTCATAGCAAATCGGAAAATATTGCGGAATATCAGTTACAGTCTGAAAGCGGAAATGTATTAAAAGCATTAGCAATACTGCTTGCGGTAACCATGGTCTTACTGATCTTTAACAGCATGCACCTGTCCATTGTTGAAAACACAAGGGAATTAGGGATGCTCCGCTGCATTGGAATGAACTACCGGCAGACCGGTTTCATCGTATTTGCGGAAAATGTCTGTTATTGCATTTTGGGGTACGGGATCGGCATTGTCTTTGGAAATATCATGAACCGGGTGGTGGCAAAAAATATCCTTCTGTATCTGACCGGCGAGCCGGTAACGATCAGACAGCTTGGAAGCAGCTATCTGCTGACGGCGGCGGTTGTCCTTGTATCCCTGTTGCTGGCGTTTGTGCTGTCTGTACATAAGATCTTAGCGCTGACGCCCATAGAAGCAAGCAAATATAACGGATTAAGCAGCCATAACCCAAAAGTGCGGGCGATGGAGAAATGGTCCTGTGTGAAATTTGCCGAAAGAAATATCGGCAGGGAACGGAGCAAAAGCATGATCGTGATGCTCTCCATGATCTTTTCCATGATGATACTGATGCTCATCGTCAATACTATGAGCAATGTAAAGCTGCCGGAGAAGGATCAAAAGAGCGGATTTTCGGACTATGAGATCTATGTGCCCCTTACCGGAATCATAGAAACTATGGAAGGGAATGCTTCAGCGGAAATTTCCGTTTCGGAAATGGAAGCTGTCATGAATGTAACCGGAGTGGAAGAACTGTACGCCATTGGCTGGTGCACAGATTTGGAATTAATTATGTATCAGCAAAATGGAGAAATCATAACACCGATCATTTATAATGATGAATTGTATGAATGGCTGTTGGAACAAAATGGGAAATCGGAACTTTGGGAAAAAGGTGTAGAGTCTATCTGTGTGATCACGGGAACATACGGAGAAGAAGAACAGAGACTTCTTGATGAGATAGAGGAAACGGGTACCATAGCATACAGACTGAACAATGGGGAAGAGGGCAGCCTGAATGTCAGTTCCGTACTTCATACGGATTACAGACCGGACGTCAGGGGAACGGGCACTAGTAGGGTTGAGATTATTCTGACGGAAAAAGCCGCTTCGGAAATATTTGGTGAGTATTATTCTTATTTGGACGTGATGGTAAAACTGAATTCTGATGCCGATGACGGGACATATACGGCGATCAATGCTGTCTTTGCCGATAATGAGTATGCAATATGCGGATCTTACGAGGTCGGCATGGAGAAGTTGGTCACGGACACACTGGTGATCATATACATTGCCGCGTTGATCGTAACTGCCACGGCAGTAACAGCGGTTTTAAATATGATGATCATCATGAAAGCAAACCTTGTTCTTAGGCGGAAAGAACATGGTATATGGAGGGCATTGGGAATGCCCTTAAAACAATTAAAACAAACGATCAGTATGGAGATATTGTTAATGCTTTTTATTTCCTATGTGATCGCGGTGGTCCTTTCCTTTCCACTTCAATGTTATATGTGTGTCCAGATGGAAAATTTTAATGTGAAAGGGATTGTAACAGGTTATCTCGGAGTCGGCATCGTCTCTATAACGGTTGTGTATTTCTTAATTATGGCAGGGCTTAAGTTTAAGCAGACAAATGAAATTATGGCGGATATTAGGGAGGACTGATTATGAGCTTGATTGAATT
>DLOP01000071.1:0-154 GCA_002478505.1 Lachnospiraceae bacterium UBA7481 | reverse complement strand
GTGAAAAAGTACCCTGCTCAATATCATGGGCGGGCTGGATGTCCTGACCTCCGGAGAAATCCTGTTAGAGGGAAAGCCGTACACGAATTTTAAGGATGCGGAGATGTCAAAGCTGCGCAGACAGAAATTCGGATTTATATTCCAGTCTTATAAT
>DLOP01000089.1:1181-4941 GCA_002478505.1 Lachnospiraceae bacterium UBA7481 | reverse complement strand
GAGCAGATAAGGGATTTTAAAACATTGGTGTTGCGCTGCATCAATGCCCGGAAAAGGTAATCGTTGGTCATGCGGACCGGGATGACGCCGTGGAGGTCATCCAGACTGATATTGTTTTGGGTTGTGTATGTAGTAGAAACATTGCTTTTTTTCATTGTAAAATCTCCTTTCATTGGTAGCATAAATTAGAATTCAAAGTTATAAACAAGTGTTCAATGTCATAAAAACTGCTATTTCATGTTATGAACAGGAAATCCATGTTGCAAAAAAGAATGTGCAAATTTGACGAAAAATCATAGAGCAAACAAATAATAACTTTTAAAACCGGATTTAAAAGATAACATAGATACAAATTGAGAAAAAATAGAAACAATAATTAACCAAATAAGATATCGCTGGCGATCTGCCAATCAAAAACCAAGCATCAGATTAAAATGCACTGGAATGAGAATATCGTATATTAGCGCAAAAGTCAATGATTTTGTATAAAAATCATTTGTCTTCGCACAAAAGTCCCTTAAAATTTTATAAGCAATTATGCAAAAGTTCCTAATTACATATAGAAGCTAATAGAAGCGCTGATTGCATCAGCGCTTCCTTAAATATCAGCATATTTCCGCTCCTGCCGGCATCTCCTTCTCCGGCGTCATCAATGCAAGATTGCCGTCCTGATCCTCCGCGCATAAGAGCATACCTTCTGAAAGCACGCCAGCCAGCTTCGCAGGCTTTAAGTTCAGAAGCACCATAACTTTCTTGCCGACCATTTCTTCCGCGCTGTAATACTGCTTGATGCCGGATACGATCTGCTTCACCTGACTGCCGACCTTCACCTGTGAGCAAAGCAGCTTTTTAGACTTGGGCACTTCCTCACACTTGATGATCTCGCCGACCACGAACTGCATCTTGTCAAAATCCTCATAAGAAATTTCCTCTTTTAATTCCACCGTGATCTCCTGTCCTGCAGACGCGCCGTCTGCAGCATCGCCGACTGCCCCGTTTCCGGATGCTGCTTCCTCTGCCGCCTTACGCTCCGCGAACATGGCATCAACTTTCTCCACTACCTCCTTTGCATCCAGACGGGCAAATAAGATCTCCGGCTTCTCCACTACTTTCGTACCGCTTGCATAATGCCCAAAGCTTCCCAGCTCGTCAAATGCAGTCAAAGAAGTATTGAACTGCTCCGCGATCTTCTTTGCTGTCGCTGGCATAAACGGCTCCAGCAGGGACGCCCCGGTGAGAATACCCTCAGCTAAATTGTACAATACGGTTGCCAGACGGTCTTTTTTACTGTCGTCCTTTGCAAGTACCCATGGCTCCGTCTCATCAATATATTTATTACAACGCTTAAATACGGCAAAAATCTCCGTCAAAGCGTCAGCGACACGAAGAGAGTCCATTTTTTCTTCTACTTTCCGGTATGCTTCCGACACCACCGCCTTTAAGTCCGCGTCCATAACGTCTTCTACGCCTTTGTTTTCCACAATGCCGTCAAAATACTTATTGCTCATGGAAATGGTTCTGTTCACCAGATTACCAAGGGTATTGGCAAGATCCGAATTGATCCTTTCGATGATCAGTTCCCATGAGATCGTACCGTCATTCTCAAACGGCATCTCATGAAGCACAAAATAGCGAACGGCGTCTACTCCAAAGAAAGATACCAGATCATCCGCATAGATCACATTTCCCTTGGACTTACTCATCTTGCCGTCACCCTGCAGCAGCCACGGATGTCCAAAAACCTGTTTCGGCAGTTCCTCACCCATCGCCATCAGGAAGATCGGCCAGTAAATGGTATGGAAACGGATAATATCCTTACCGATCAGATGCAGTTCAGCCGGCCACAGCTTCTTATATTGCTCACTGCTGCCCCCATCCGCATCATATCCGATTCCGGTGATATAGTTCGTTAACGCGTCCAGCCATACATAGACCACATGCTTATCATCAAAGTCTACCGGGATTCCCCACTTAAAGGACGTACGGGATACGCAGAGATCCTGTAAGCCCGGCAGCAGGAAGTTGTTCATCATCTCATTCTTTCTGGATACCGGCTGGATAAATTCCGGATGGGTATTGATATGCTCGATCAGGCGGTCTGCATATTTACTCATCTTAAAGAAATATGCTTCCTCTTTGGCGGGAATCACTTCCCGTCCGCAATCGGGACATTTGCCGTCAACCAGCTGGGACTCCGTCCAGAAGGATTCACAGGGCGTACAATATAATCCCTCATATGCGCCTTTGTAAATATCGCCCTGATCGTAAAATTTTTTGAAAATCTTCTGCACCTGTTTTTCATGATAATCATCCGTGGTACGGATAAAATGATCGTAAGAGGTATCCATCAGATTCCAAAGCTCCTTGATGGTCCCTGATACCTGATCAACAAATTCCTTGGGCGTAACGCCTGCTGCAGCCGCTTTCTCCTCGATTTTCTGACCATGCTCGTCCGTTCCTGTCTGAAACCATACGTCATAGCCGTCCTTTCTCTTATACCTTGCAATCGCGTCCGCAAGCACGATCTCATAGCTGTTGCCGATGTGAGGCTTGCCGGAAGTGTAGGCAATCGCTGTTGTAATGTAATACTTTCCTTTGTTTGACATAATCGTATCTCTTCCTTTCTTTGATCTTGTTTTGTCAGATAAAAAAGGTTCGCCTTCCTGCTACAGAAGACGAACCTTATGTCCGTGTTACCACTTCTATTCATGATTTCCTCACGAAAACCACCTTATCAGGTTCCCCTTAATCTTACCTCGGGAAACCCAGCCGCTATAATGGGCGAATCCCATCGCAGCCTCACTGTTACCAGCTCGGTGCGCCGCTCAGGAGCCATGTTCAATATCCCTTTCCTCTGCCGGTCTCAGCAAAAGCATATCCGATATGCATTCCAACATTCTCTGTAAAGTGTACAGGATATCTACTCTTTCCTTCATTGCATTTTCTTATCTTTTTATATTATCACATCTACATCATTCTTCTATCTTTTCCTTTTTCTTGAAGACATATACAACGCCTGCGATAAAGATCATCGACATGCCTCCGCCCAGTACAGTCCACGGCAGCTTCCTCTCACCGGTCTGCGGGGCAGTCATGGATGTCATCGTATTCGTTATTGTGTCAGTAGCTCCCTCCACATTGACGAACCGCAATTCTGTCGTCGGCGTCGCACTGCCGTCCTCCTGGAACAGCACCTTGCCATCTGACGTAACCGCCACTGTAAAGCCCTTGCCCGGCTCACTGTGTGAAAGATCATTGTCTGCCGGATCGGTACTTTCTACCACATAATACGTGTCAAATCCTTCTGACGGCTTGGGAACCTCCACCGTAACGATCGCAACATCTCTCGTCGGATCCCATGTGATCTTTGTAACATTTTCCGTCACATCATTGCCGTCCTTATCGACAATCTTGATCGTCGTATTGGTAGTCAGTTCCTCAATCCTCTCCGGTTTAGAAGAAGAATCAATATGCTCATACTCGATCAGAATCTCAAAATGCACCTTGCCGTCCGGAGTTTCCCATGTATTCGGTGTACTTGGAGTACTCGGTGTTGTCGTCGGCGTACTTGGCGTCGTCGGCGTACTTGGCGTCGTCGGCGTACTCGGTGTTGTCGTCGGCGTACTTGGCGTCGTCGGCGTACTCGGTGTCGTCGGCGTACTTGGTGTTGACGTATTTGATGTCGGCGTACTTGGCGTCGGATTCGGATTTGGATCCGGGTTCGGATCCGGGTTCGGATTTGGATCCGGGTTTGGATCCG
>DLOP01000089.1:0-1003 GCA_002478505.1 Lachnospiraceae bacterium UBA7481 | reverse complement strand
CCGGGTTCGGGTTTGGATCCGGCGTTATCGTGCTGATTTGATTATCACACTTAATATAATTATTTCCATTTTCCCATATACCATAAGTACAGGTAAATGCCTTGTCACTACTTTTAGTAATTGTACACGGATAAACAGTGGTATTTATTTCATAGCCTTCTGAGGGAGTAATTTCTCTAATATATAAATTAAAACTATCATTACTTCCGTGCAATTCTTCATACCAATTCTGTAAATCATCATACCTAAGCTCAAATTCTACTTGTGCATATTGATTATTACCACTTATCCTATTTGCAGTCGCTGTTATAATGGCATTATTGGCATTACCAATTTTGGCATCCCCTTCTGTTTTATACAATCCAAAACTCGTTTGGGTCACATCCACGCTCTCTGGCAGAGTACCACCATAGGTCTTATGGATTATAAGTTTAGTAGGCTTATCAGTAGAACCAAAACTATTTTCTATATCTTCCAGAGCAAGCTTCTCACCCCCCTCTCCTTTTGTATTCGGATCAGTCGGGGGCATACTCGTGCCATCTTCCGATAAAGCCCAAATATCCATACGGTGAGATTCTTGACCCTCATGAGTAATTGACTTTGCCATAACTGTACCATTAACGGCCCCTACAGTAATGTTTGCGCTCGGTGCAAGAATAGAGCCACATATAGTTCCTGAAAATGTCAATTTCCCTTCATAGGGTTGTGTACCATTAACAATATTATAAACAATCCTACACTGACCATAGTCAGTAGTCCGATATTCTTTATTTCCAAACTCTCCAAGATCATTTCTATTAACTATTGTTCCTTTGCCACCTAGGGAAATATCCGCAGCCGTATTATTACCTACATTAATATTTATAACTAAAATTCCCCTATAATCTTGGTTCCCATTCATTCCTGTTATTTTTATTTCGCTCCTGTCACTGCTACACCAATCGTCATAAGACATGTTATAATAAAGATTCGTTTTTCCATCCCAGTTTTCTATTGTAATTAC
>DLOP01000155.1:15780-16163 GCA_002478505.1 Lachnospiraceae bacterium UBA7481 | reverse complement strand
CGAGAGTTTTCATTTCATTAATAATCGTCTCTATATTTTGAAGCTGGTCCGTATGCATTTTCGCCAGCTCCGTTACTATGTTACGGTATTCATCTTCCCGCAGATTTATGATTTGTGCCATGATCCGGCCTCCTTCATCTAAATGGAATTTAATTCATTTCTTAATGCTGTCAGTTTCGAATTGATATCAGCTTTATACTGATTCAGTCTGGAAATCTGTTCCCCCACGTTCCCAATCATTCCGCCCACATTGCTATGGGATCGGTCCATTTCCGTTATACTGTCTGTAAAATCAGCCTTTATACTATCTGCGCACACCCCTTCAAAGACATTCACAATAACAACTTCTGACAAGATTTCGCTTCCGCTGTAGATACTCTTCT
>DLOP01000155.1:8308-15699 GCA_002478505.1 Lachnospiraceae bacterium UBA7481 | reverse complement strand
AATCTCTGCCTGTATGGCAGCTCTTCTTCTTGCACGCTCCTCCGCCGCACGCCGTGCCGCTTCGTCCGCACTGTTTTGTCCTGCCGCATTTGCATCCGCCATTAACTTAAACCTCCTTATCCTTCATAATCCTGATGATTCGTCAATACCAGAACATCTCTTAAATAATATCCGCTTCTTTCCTCATTCTTCTGCCCGCATTGATCTTCATCGGGATGTCAAGAATGATTGACAGCATAGGCAGGGGACAGCGGTCATATCCGCCGCCCCGCCTTCTGCCGGTCATTAACCTACAGATACTTTGGAACTGGAAAAAGCACTGTCCACAGCCTGCATCTGCGCAATGTAATCATTCGTAGACTGGATCAAGCTTCTGACAACTTCCAGCGTGTGTGTGAAGTTATTAGCCAGTGCAGTATAATCCTCACGATAAGCTTCCGTTGATGCAGAAACCCATCCGTCGCATAATGTGTTTACACTGTTTGTCATGGAACGTGTCGTAGCCTCGAATTCCTCCGCATACTGTGTCAGCTTTGTGATCTCAGCCTGCATGTCATCATAGCTCATTTGTAAACTTGCTGCTCCCATTTCTTTTCTCCTTTCTGTATGTATTTAATAACCGGGCTTTTCGGTTATTTAACCGGGTTTCTGGTTATATAACTGGCCGCCCGGGTTATTACAAATATATGTTTTCCTTCTCCGCTTCCGGCTTTTTATACCGCCCCCGGATAGCGAATAAGATTACAGCCAGACATGCTGCAATTCCAATCCCAAGGAGAATGACCAGCAGTGTCTTTATGGATATTTCATTTCCGGTGTCTGCCACATCCGTTACGGGTAGGGCTTCTCCTGTCGTTCTGGATACAACCGGGTTTATGATATAGTCATACACTTCCGTATTTCCCTGACTTCCTACCCTTGTATATGCCAGCGCTTCCGTAAATCCCTCCAGCATGTCTACATTCTGGCTGTTTAATTTCAGCCTGGAAGATTTCAATTCATCGATACAGCTTTCAATATTTGCTGTCGTCTGTGTATTGGCTGTATTGAGGGAATCGATCAATTGCGATGTATGCTCCGACGTCGCATAGTACACATCTTCCGCATAGGTACGATATTCGTAATTGTTCTGCTCTACCTCATCCAGCATGCCTCTGGCATTATTTTCAATGTTGTCCAGATATGTACCAAGATCCGCATCCCTGATATATGCCATGGGATCATAGTTTTCCAGTTTATACTCATAATCGTTCATATTCTGTAATAAAACTTTTTGAGCATCATCAAGCCTTGCCATCTGTCCCTGATGTACGTCCTGCAGTCTGTCTATAAAACATGTCTGTATCGCATCGTTGATTTCATCCGGGTTATATCCCAGATGGAACAGATCCAAAATCCCATCTATTGCAGCATCACTGCTATCTTCCGACAGGGAGATACTATAGTCCATATTTGCCCCGGAACTACTGCCGCTCTCCGATTCCTCTGCATCACTGCCGCCTGTACCTTCTGATTCCTCCGCATTGCCGTTGCCTGCGTTCTCTGGCTTTTCTGTATTGCTGCCGCTTTCTGGCAGCTTGATTTCATCCCAATGGATAATGATTATTTCATTTAGTTTATAATTTAATCCACTGTTATATTTATATATTTCTTCTTCTAAATTTAAATCACTAATATCGCTGCTTATTTTTGCTTCAAGCTCCGCTTGACTTATGTTATTATCTGAAACTGACAAAGTATACTTATGACCCGCCATAAAACCCGCATTATAGCCCGCTTCATAGCCCGTCGTATATGAGTTTCCTACAATACCCTCCAGAACGTCCTGATAATCGCTTAAGCTTTCCTCAAGGTCTTCATCTACTGCTTTCTGCATTGCCTTCTGCAGCGCTTCCTTGTCCCCGTTGACCCTCACAAGAATATCATTCAGCTGTTCATTGGCAATCTTTTCCTCTTCATCAATCAAGTCAGAAATGAGTTTTTCCACTTCCTCCCGCTGCTCATCAACACTCTGATTATAGTTTCCCACAGCATCTAAAAGGCTTGTCTTTCCCTCTGACAGGATATTGGCCTGTTCTTCATTTGTATCATAAATAACAGAATTATATGTAGAAAAGAAATTATCCGCTGCCGTATTGACTTCACTTCTTGTTTCCTGTATCGCCGCATAATCATTCTGCGCCTGCTGGACTGATTCCATATACCTCATGATCATGGAATCCAGCAGGTTGTCATTCTGCGCCGTATAGGGAGCCAGCTCTACTGACTGTATATTATTATCCACAATCCTTTCTTCTATGTGTTCCGCCGCCTCGATCAGCGTTGTAGCATTCACGTTTTCAAGACGTAACAGTTCTGAGTTATCATTGGCAAGAATCGTGGAAGAATCATCCTGTATGCGATGAAATTCCGTCAATACTGCATCCACGTACATATATGCAATATTGGTATTAAACGTTGCAATAAAAGCATTCACATCACTCATCGCCTGTATCTGTGCCGTCTCGGCAAGATTGGGATTGTACTGATACTCCAGCACCGCCTTTCTAGGGTCGTTCTCTATGGAAGTCACCGACGCCGAAAATGTTTCCGGGATTATGATATACGCCGCATAGGTACCGTTTTCAATTCCCATTTTTGCATCCGTTAATCCGGTCACCGTAAAATTCTCACTCGGAAAGTTTATCAGCTGGCTTGCATAATTGATCTGTTTTTCATCCACCATCACGCCATTATCCATATTAACAACAGCAATAGTGGCAACATGCTCTTTTTGCAGTTCCAATGTCTTTTGATGCTCACGCTCACTATATATTCCCGCCACGCAGCTCAAGCCCAACAAAACTGCTATCCCCACTCCATAAAATATGCCCTTGATGGTTCTGTCTGTTATTTTTTTCATGTTCTCTGCTCCCATTGCAGTAATATCATACGTTCTTTTTGATTCCGTTTTTATCTTAATCTCCATTTCGCCTTTTTACGTTTTTCACTCTATTTATTAAAATATCCATTTTTTTCAAATTGTAATTTTATTATATTAGAGGTTAAACAACATTTCAATATATAATTTCATTTTATTATAAATATTTTATTTTAACATATTTCTAAATTCTAATTTTTTGGATTTTCTTTTAAGAAAATCAGTATAATTAATGTTTTAAAGGAGTTTTTTTGTATTCTTTTCAAATGAAGCAATAAAAAAGAAACAAAAACTTATAATATCATTATACTTATTTCTTTTTTTATCAATAAACAAATTATTAATTTCGAAAAAATTCTGTTATTTTGCAGATATAACAATATTTTAGATTATATAAAATCCCATCCCCAAGCAAGTATATTTTTGAAAATTTAATCCATTTATTTTTGAATTTTTGCTGATCAGAATTGCAAGTTATAAAAAGGTATGAATACCTCAGCCAAATCACTGCATCTTTCCAATTGCAATCTATCCGCAAATGTTGTATAGTATTCCTTGTCATTACATAATAAAGTCTGACCGGAAAACGTCAGACCCAAATAAAAAGGTGAGGTATAAAAAATGAAAGAGAAAGTAATTTTGGCTTATTCCGGCGGACTGGATACCACAGCGATCATCCCCTGGCTGAAGGAAAATTTTGATTACGAAGTTGTCTGTGTCTGCATCGACTGCGGACAGGCAGAGGAACTTGACGGACTGGAGGAGCGCGCTAAATCCTGTGGCGCTGAAAAACTCTATATCCTTGATGTAACAGATGAGTTTTGTGATGAATATATTGTGCCCTGTGTTCAGGCCAATGCAATCTATGAGAACAAGTACCTGCTGGGTACATCCATGGCGCGTCCCCTGATTGCAAAGAAACTGGTGGAGATCGCAAGAAAAGAAAATGCTACCGCCATCTGCCACGGCGCAACAGGAAAGGGCAATGATCAGATCCGTTTTGAGCTCGGCATTAAAGCCCTTGCTCCCGACATTAAGATCATTGCTGCATGGCGTAATGAAAAATGGCAGTTGGATTCCCGTGAATCCGAGATCGAATACTGCCGCGCACATGGCATCAACCTTCCGTTCTCTGTGGACTCAAGCTACAGCCGCGACCGTAATCTGTGGCATATCAGCCATGAAGGTCTTGAACTGGAAGATCCTGCCAATGAACCTAACTACGATCATCTTCTCGTCCTTGGCGTAACGCCGGAGAAGGCGCCGGAAGAAGGCGAATATGTAACCATGACATTTGAAAAGGGAATCCCTACTTCTGTCAACGGCAAGAAAATGAAAGTTTCCGATATTATCCGCGAGTTAAATCAGCTGGGCGGCAAGCACGGCATCGGCATCGTGGATATCGTTGAGAACCGTGTAGTGGGTATGAAATCCAGAGGCGTATATGAGACGCCGGGCGGAACGATCCTGATGGAGGCACACCAGCAGCTGGAAGAACTGATCCTTGACCGTGAAACTACAACTGCGAAAAAAGACATGGGACGCCTGATGGCAGATATTGTCTATGAAGGCAAATGGTTCACACCGCTTCGTGAAGCCGTACAGGCATTTATTGAATCCACACAGCAGTATGTCACAGGCGAAGTAAAGTTCAAACTCTATAAGGGTAATATCATCAAAGCCGGAACGACCTCTCCGTACTCTCTTTACAACGAGAGCATTGCTTCCTTTACAACAGGCGATCTGTATGACCACCATGATGCGGAAGGATTTATCAACCTGTTTGGTCTTGCCAGCAAAGTACGCGCTATGAAGATGCAGGAAGTCAATAAGAAGTAAAGATATAGCCCCAAAATGAAAGCCGATAAAAGCAAGGAAAGGAATCATGGTCAAAAATGAAAGTCATTATAGCGATCATCGTCTATCTTCTGATCATTAATATTGTCGGCTTTGCTGTCATGGGCATTGATAAATGGAAGGCAAAGCACCGCGCATGGCGTATCCCGGAACATACCCTGTTTACCATCGCCATCATCGGCGGAAGTCTGGGCGCCATTATAGGAATGTACACGTTCCGCCATAAGACAAAACACTGGTACTTTGTTTATGGACTGCCCACGATCCTTACGTTACAGATCGTCGCAGCCGCCTACCTGATCGGTTCCGGAAGATTTACGATCATGTTCTGAAATAGAATATTTTATACGTAAAAAATCGTGCGATCAGCTCAGATGCTATCGCACGATTTTCTTCATATAGATATCCATGATGCAGGCACTTTTCTCCACCATCATATCTTATTTATACTTCGGCTCAAACACCCAGCTCGCCAGATACCCGAAGATCAATGCCGCGGAACATCCCACAGCCCCCGACTTAAATCCTCCGGTAAACAATCCCAGAAATCCCTCTGACTGCAACGCTTCCTTGATCCCTTTCATCAGCACATGTCCAAAGCCAATCAACGGTACGCTTGCTCCCGCGCCTGCCCATTCCACAAATGGCTCATACCATCCGAGAAAGCTTAAGAGCGCGCCGGTACACACCAAAAGCACCATGATCCTTCCCGGCATCATCTTGGTCTTTTCCATCAAAATCTGTACCAGTGCACAGATAATGCCGCCAATGACAAAAGCCCATACATAATCCATCATAATCATCATACCCTTCCATAAATAAACTGACATTCTTAATATGCCCATTGAAAGAAATGATTATGTATGTTTTAGTCATTTTACATAATGCATTTTTTTGTTTTGTTATTTAAGAAAGCCGATAACCTCCACCTCGCAGAGCACTCCCTTGGGAAGTTCCTTGACCGCTACACAGCTTCTTGCGGGCTTTTCTATGAAAAATTCCTCATAAACTTTATTAAATGCCGCAAAGTCGCCCATATCTGCCAGAAAACATGTTGTCTTCACAACATTTTCATAACCAATACCTGCTTCCTTTAAAATCTCACCGGCATTAAGTATCGCCTGTCTTGCCTGCGCCTCAATCCCTTCCGCCTCCACATTGCCGGTTGCCGGATTGATCGGGATCTGACCGGAAGCAAATAAAAAATCCCCCGCTATGATCCCCTGAGAATACGGTCCGATTGCCGCAGGGGCCTTGTCTGTACTGATTTTCTTTAACATAATGTTTCCTCTCTTTCTTCTTAATATTTTAATAGTAATTACCTATTCCATAATAAAATCCACCGTCACATAAAACCCACGGGGATTTTCCTGAATATCCACGACGGTTCCCTCTCTGGCTTTCAGCCGTTCCCTCAGGGTAAAATTTGCTGACATTGCCAAAGACGGATCTATCGTATAGTAATAAAATCCCGGAAGTTCTCCCTCCGTCACCGTCACCTTATCTCCGATATTCAGCAGCCCCTGCCGTTCCATTTTAAACTCCATACTCCTCATATCACAGTCTGCCTTTCCATTTTAATCCCTCATGCTTCTCGTATCACACCCTGCCTTTTCTGAGCAGCTTGTGATCGTGTTCCAATGATCCTATTTTATCCACCGCTTCACAATCGGCACCGCTTTCAGCTCCTCTTTGGTAAATGTCTGAAGCAGGTACAACATCAGCAGATATACAGCCGCAGCCGCCACGATCGCCCCCATCATGGATAATAACATACTTTGGCACAACTTATAGAACCCAGAATAGATCAGCACAGTGATTCCTCCCATGATCACAGCCGCAGCCGCAGGTTTCAAAAACGTATTTTTCCAGTCAAACCGGTAATCCAGCATCCTGCTGATGTAACGGCAGTTCAGAATACATACTAACATTGGAAAAGTTACATTGCCGATGATAAGCGCATATTCTCCTAATTCCGTCCCATACAGCAGCGCCGCCAGCAGCAGCACATGTACCCCCAGGGATATTCCCGCATGTACCACCGGGATCCGCATACGGTCACAGCTTTGCAGGATCGATGTGGAAAGAGTGGACAATGCGTAAAACACTACCGCAGCCGACCCTGTTGTTAAAAGTCCGACAGCTACATTATGATACTCGTTAAGCCTCGGAAAAAGCACGCCCATGATGGGATCCGCCAACACTGCCAGTCCAACCGCCGAAGGAAAAGCAATGATCATATTTGTCTTTAACACAATATCTATTTTATTCCTTACAGTCTTCTTCTCTTTCCTTGTATAAGAGCCTACGATGGACGGCATGGATGCCGTAGCCATCGCCGTTGCAACCGCCGTCGGAAGATTGATCATCTGGTTGTACTGCGTATTGAAGATCCCCTGAATATCCGTCGTCTTAAGCTCATCCCACCCTTTCAACGTCATCATATGGCTGAATATCAGATCGTCCAGCGTATATCCCAGCTGATAGATCGACTGGCTTAAGATCACCGGCAGCACCGTAAAAAAGATTGCTTTATATAAGAGTTTATTTTCCTCCGGGGTAAGCCCCGTATCACATTTCAGTTCTTCCCGCCTGTCCCTGCGGTCTATCAGGA
>DLOP01000155.1:8095-8271 GCA_002478505.1 Lachnospiraceae bacterium UBA7481 | reverse complement strand
CCGCCCATAGCGCCATAAGAAGCTTTCTGGCTGTCCTGCGTACAAAGGGCGGCAAACTGCCCTGCTGCCACGACGCTGACAATGGCATTGATGATCTGCTCGATCACCTGCGATACTGCAGTGGGCACCATATTCCGACGTCCCTGATAATAACCGCGGCATGTTCCGAGAATAGC
>DLOP01000155.1:7860-8081 GCA_002478505.1 Lachnospiraceae bacterium UBA7481 | reverse complement strand
GCGGCCGCTGCAATCCTTCCTTCTGATACAGCGCCGCCAGCATATCCGCGCCAAAAAAGAGGATCAGCGCAGCGACAAGCCCTGATACGGAGGCAAAAACCAGCGCAGCTATAAACAACCTGTGTGCATTGCGATATTCCTTTTTTGCAAGCCTTGCCGACATCAGGCGCGAAACGGCAAGCGGCATACTGTAGGAAGACAAGGTCAATGCAATATTGTAG
>DLOP01000155.1:7719-7843 GCA_002478505.1 Lachnospiraceae bacterium UBA7481 | reverse complement strand
CCCGTATTCCCCATAATATTTGCCATTGGAACACGGTAAATAAATCCAATGACCTTTGAGATCAGGCCTGCAGCAGCAAGGATACCTCCCTGAATCACAAGCGATTTTTTCAACTGTTTTGACA
>DLOP01000155.1:0-7671 GCA_002478505.1 Lachnospiraceae bacterium UBA7481 | reverse complement strand
TCGCGGGCTTCGCCCTATGCTCACTCACGAAATCATATGCCGCATGTAAGCAAGCTTCCTGCGGCATATGATTTCACTCGCTCGCGCACTGCTCATTGCTTTCGCGTATATTGTACCATAAACATAAAATTAATCAACCAAGCCATATTTGTTTTTATCATAGACGAAATCCCTTCATTTATGCTATAGTTGATAAAACAGACCCACGATGGTATCATATGATTTTTTGTATTTTAAATGAATAGAGACGCCAAATAAACCTATAATGTAATTAAAAACTTTATATCCAATGGAGGTAATGACCATGAAAAAACATAACAAATTTTCAAAATTCTTTCTTTTATCCGCTGTAATCATCCTGTCTGCATTCTGCCTGTTTGGCTGTGGCAGCGGGGGAGGAGAGAAAAATGCTTTAGAAGACATGGCTCTTCTGGATATCATTGATAAGATCTATGAAATAACTCCTGTTGAGCTGTCTCTTTACAGTGATAACATGGACGTGACCGATTCCGATACCATGTCCTACAACGCCGGACTTACGAATCTGAATAACGTAAAAGAAGCCGCCGTATCCGAACCCATGATGTCCTCACAGGCATATTCCATGGTGCTGGTCCGCGTAAACGATGAAAGCGCCACTGCTAATATCGCTAATGAGATGAAGGCAGGAGTTAATCCTGCAAAATGGGTCTGTGTAGCGGCGGATGACCTTCAGGTCGTATCTTATCGCGACGTTATTTTACTGTTCATGGTATCCTCCGAACTTTCCGATACCGTAACCTCGCAGAAGATCGTCGATGCATTTCAGCAGGTCTGCGGCGGCGCTGAACTTGTCAGCTACTAAGTACATCCCAATTGATACAATAATATATAAGCCTCTTATTGGATCATCATTTGCTTACTATATTATGAGAGAAAGGCCCCTATAACAACATGATTTTTTCCAGCATTACATTTTTATATTTCTTTCTTCCGATTGTCAGCCTTTGTTATCATATCATTCCAACGAGGTATAAAAATGCATGGTTACTTATGGGCAGCCTTCTATTTTACATTCTTGGAAGCCCTGCCGGTCTTCCTTATCTTTTGATTGTTTTGCTGACCGGTTATTTCGGCGGTCTGCTTCTGAATGCTTTGACCGAAAAAAAGCTGCTTTGCCGGATTCTTTTTTGGGGTTCTGTCTTTCTATGTATCGCAATGCTATTTTTCTTTAAATATTTTGAGCCCGATTCCCTGCCGGTGGGCATTAGTTTCTTCACTTTTCAGGCAGTAGGTTATTTGGCGGATATTTACCTTAACAGACAAAAGACAGAAAAGAATCCCATTACATTCTTTACGTTTATTACCTTCTTTCCTCAGCTGATTGCCGGACCCATCGTCCGGTTTCAGGATATCTCCGCAGAGCTTGCGTCACGTAAGTCTGCCCTTGACGATATCACGGAGGGACTGAAACGGTTTCTTCTGGGACTGTTTAAGAAAGTTCTGGTGGCGGACCAGCTGTCCGGTGCCATCAGCTCCTGGGGGACGCCATCAACTGTTGCGCTTCACTGGATGATTGCTATTGCCTATACCTTGCAGATCTATTATGATTTTTCCGCATATTCCGACATGGCGATCGGCATGGGAAGGCTCTTTGGATTTCATCTGCCTGAGAATTTCAATTATCCCTATATCTCGAAAAGCATTACCGAATTCTGGCGCCGCTGGCATATGACCCTTGGAAGCTGGTTCAGGGACTATGTCTATATCCCGCTTGGCGGAAGCCGCAGAGGGATCCGGCGGACGTGCTTCAATCTTCTGGTCGTCTTTGCCCTGACCGGTCTGTGGCATGGGATTGGATGGCAGTTTTTATCGTGGGGGCTGTTTTACGGCATCCTGCTCGTTCTGGAAAAATCTTTCCTGTTAAAATGGATGGAACGATGCCCGGCATGGATCCGGCATTGCTATACCATGCTGATGGTCATTCTGGGCTTCGTGATCTTCCGCTCCTCCTCCCTGCCCGGCGCATGGACCTTCCTGCAGGGTATGTCCGGAATGTTACATCTCCCCCTGTGGGATCGGAATACGGCGTTTTACTTTAGGGATCTCCTATTTCCACTCTGCCTGTTTATCCCCTTCAGCATGCCGATCCTTCCGGCACTCAGAGAGCTATCGTCCAAAAATCAAAAGCTCGCCAAAGCAGGCGCCGTAGTCAGCATAGCCGCATATCCGCTGGTATTTCTGCTCTGCAGCGCATGGATCATTACAGAGACCCCGCAGCCGTTTCTATACTTTCAATTTTAGGAATATGGTTGAAAACAAATCAGATCATACGAAAGATTTACAATATCATAGTTTAAATCCGGCAGGATAAGAGGAATATGACATGAAACAAATAAAGATCGATAAGAAAAAAACAGATATCCGCCCACAGAACACATGGCAAAAGCCGCTGCAGCTTCTTATGCTTGCAGTCCTTTTCCTGTGCTGGCTGTCGGTGGGACTATCTTATCTTATCTCAGAACCAAATGATTATTCCGCTGCAGAAAGGCGCAGGCTTGCGTCCGCTCCTGCCCTTACATTTTCTTCCATCAAAAACGGCTTTTATCTTTCCTCTATGGAGAACTACGTCAAAGACCAGTTCCCGGCAAGAGACAGCTTCCGAAACGTTAAGACGGCGTCTTCTCTCTATGGCTTCTTACGCCTTCAGGATAATGGCTATGCCATCCGGGACGGGCATCTTGCCCTTATGGATATGACATTAAACGAATCATCCGTCACTTATGCCTGCACCCAGATGCAGTATCTTTATGATACTTATCTTGCGGACAGCGGATGCCATGTCTATTACTGTATCATACCGGATAAAAACTATTATCTTCAGCTATCGGATCCCTCTTATCCGACACTGGATTATGAGGCGATGGATACCCAGATTCAGGATCTGCTGGATTTTGCTTCACCGATTGATATCAGAAATGATCTGGCCCTTTCTTCTTTTTTCCGGACTGATACCCACTGGAAGCAGGAAAGCCTTGTGCCTGCGGCAAACACGATCCTGTCTGCTATGTCGGCAGATGACCGGCTTACATCTTCCACTGAGGAATATAGCATCGAAACCGCTTTGGACAGCTTCCACGGCGTCCTATGCGGCAATATGGGATGGGATATCCCATCAGAACCGATGCATTACCTGACCAATGACAGGATACGGTCAGCCGAAGCCGTCCATCTTGAAAACAATGGCTGCAACACGGTCTACGATCCTTACTACCTGTCTTATGATGGTCCGGGGGTTGATCCGTATTCCTTCTTTTTATCCGGCTCCAGCGCATTTGTAACAATCAAAAATACAGCTGCTTTACCTGCAGCATCTGAAACCAGCGCTGCAGGCGAACAGCCGTCTATCATGCAGTCCAGAGAGTTGATCGTCTTTCGTGATTCCTTCGGAAGCAGCATTGCCCCTCTTTTTCTGGCAGGCTATGATCAGATCACCCTGATCGACACCCGCTATATCAATCCCTCCATATTGGGAGATTATATCACTTTTACGGATCAGGACGTACTTTTCTTATACAGTACGCTTCTCATCAATAGCAGCTACTCCTTAAAAGCGCCGGCGCAAAACTCACACTAATAACCATGCCGCCTCTGGCGGCTCAATTGAAATGAAAAACGCAGTTCTTCTCACACTGATTCCAATACCACCGCATGCGCTACGCCGGGCACTGTATTGCCTTCATTAAAACTTGTTTTGCTTAAGAGGGCGCCGGTAGGCACAAACAGAACCTTTTTCCACTGTTTATCCTCCAGATTCCTCAAGATCAACGTCGAAAGAACAGCCGCCGAACAGCCGCAGCCACTGCCGCCTGCATGGGTATCCTGCCCGCAGGCAGAGCCGTTGATCTCCTTCGCATCCTGCTTGATATTGCTCCGCTCTGAGCCCTGATAGGAAGCCGCCTTTTGATCCGCAGCCTTTTCCACCGTTGTATTCCTGTTGTCGGTGCGGATCGGTTCCGCATATGCCGTCCCGCTTCTTCCATAGATCTCAATACCGCAATCCATATGCACTTTACTGATATCATATCCCTTTTCATTCAACAGATGGATCAATGCCGTCTGTCCGATCACGCCCAGATCTCCCGTAATGATCCGGTCAAAATCCTCCGGCACACGGGAAAAATCAGTAAAATGACGATATATGGTATCTGCTGCCGCCGGTGCCATACACGCACCCATATTCATGGAATCTTTTAATCCGTAATCCACTACTTTTCCCGGTGTAATTGCCGTAATCTTTGCACGGCAGCTGCGGTTCTGCTGATCAGATAAGACAAACGCGCCGCTTGCAGTCACCGTTCTCGTTGCAGATAACGGTCTTTGACCGCCATAATCCAACGGAAACCGAAACTCCTTTTCCGCGCTGGCAAAATGACTGGAAGTAACACAGACGGTCTTGTCCGCGTATCCTCCATCGATCAGAATACTTCCAAGGCACAGCGATTCCCCGCAGGTAGAACATGCCCCATAAAGTCCAAATATGGGGATCTGGCAGGATGCGCTGCCAAAGCAGCTTGCCATGGACTGTCCCAACAGGTCGCCTGATAACAGGTATCGTATATCTGTTTCCTGCAGACCGCCCTTTTCCAGCGCCATCCGGATCGCTTTTTTCTGAAAGCTGCTCTCCGCTTCCTCCCAGCTGTCCGCCCCCAGCTTATCATCTTCGGCAATCAAATCAAACCAACTGCCCAAAGGTCCTTTCTGTTCTTTGCTTCCGCCTACGGCGGCAGAAGAATGAATAAAAACAGACCGGCTGAATTCAATACTCTGCACACCGACCTGTCTTAATTTCTGATTGTCCATACCACACACCATGCCTTTCTCTCATCCGAGTAATTACCAATGCAAAATCTCAGGTGTAGTATATGGAGTTCTTCAATATTTTATTCTGTTTCACATCAAAAGAAGATGATATTCATTTTGATTTCATATTCTTTGATATGGGCTATTAAATTAATTTTAGAAAGAATGTATATAATAACGTATATTGACAACAATAGTTAAAATGAGTTATAGTATGACTAACAAATATTATCCGTTTAAAGCTAAAAATGTTAGAGGGTGATAAAATGTTATTAGAGTATTTGCAGAAAAATTATAAAGTCAATGAACCAATTTTTGTTTCAGATGTGGATTTGCCTGTTACGGACACAAACCTGCGTCAGATGTTTAAGGTGCTTTGTGACAAGGGACAAATATATAGATATGATACGGGAATTTATTATATGAAAGGTGCAACCAGATTAAAAGGCAGTATATCTTTGTCTGCCGGCGAAGTGGCAAGATACAAATATATATCAAGGAATAATCGAGTTGATGGTTACTATTCAGGATACACTTTTGCCAATCAACTAGGGCTTACCACGCAGGTTCCTTATACCATAGAGATCGTCAGTAATCAGGCAAGCGCAAAATGTCGTGAAGTTAGTGTGAAGAACCAAAAGATAATGCTAAGAAAGCCGCGAACAGAAATAAATAATGAGAATTACAGTGTATTGCAACTGTTGGATTTGTTAAAAGATCTGGAGCAATATGCGGACGAAGATATGTCTGCGGCAGCAGAGAGAATCAGTGCATATATCAGAAAGCTGGGAATCAAAAGAACGGAAGTGGATGAATATATCGCGCTTTATCCAGACAGGATTTACAAATATATCTATGAAACGAGGTTGTATAATGCTTTTGCATAAGGAAAAAGAATTATTTCGAGAAGTAGTTATATCTGCGGCAGAGAAGTTTAGACTGGCAGTTCCGATTGTTGAGAAAGATTATTATGTAACAATGATTTTGAAAAAACTTTCCTTGGAATGTCCGGAATGCGTCTTTAAGGGAGGAACTTCTCTATCAAAATGTTATCATGTAATCGACCGTTTTTCTGAAGATATTGAATTTGTGATGAATGCACAAAGACTGGATAGAACTCTGGCTGATAAGGTGTTTGCTATTTGCGACTATTGTATGCCCATCTGCTGCACACGGAGCAGATGTCCCGAAATTGTTAAAAGAGATAATCGAGAAAGAGACAATTGCTGAAAGCGGAATGTTTGTATGATACCTCAAATCACTCTTGTACTTCTTCGGAAATTACCGTCCAGCCATCATCTGTCCAATAAAAGTTCCGCTTCAGTCCTTGGTAATGACCAGCTTCGTCTAAAAAATATATCGATATTCCCTGTCTTGGCATACCTGAGACATCAAGAATCTTTGCTCCATCTGTAACATTATTTGAAAGCAAAGAATTTTCAATTACATTTCCATCTGCCAATGCAATAGAGT
Organism: Lachnospiraceae bacterium UBA7481; assembly: GCA_002478505.1. Lineage (GTDB taxonomy): Bacteria > Bacillota > Clostridia > Lachnospirales > Lachnospiraceae > NK4A136. The sequence continues at coordinate 1,356 of DLOP01000155.1, read as the reverse complement.
TTTCCGTATCTAATCTTGTCGTTACCGTTGGAATTGGATCGGCGCCAACCGGATTAACATCCAATACAAAAACCGTTGCCGCTCCATAATTACTTGCAGGAACTTGAACCTCCAAAACAATAGCATCTTTTTCCTTCGAAAACAACCTGCCGGTCAGGAACGAATAATCACCATAAACCGGGAGAACCTGAGCCATAGTTTCTCCTGTTCCCAAATGGATTCTGATTACGGTTACTTTATCCTCATAGTCACCAAATTGATAAACACTTACATACGCTTCATCATCAGCCTCTCCTATACCATCCAGATTTAGGTTTTGAAATAATTTACCTTCCATTTGCGTACCTGCTGCCCAATATGGTTCTTCTGTATCAATGGCATTTTCAGTATTTACTTCCTCTGTTTCTGTCTGTTCAACGGTATCTACTATTTGACCGTTGGCTGTACTATTTGAATTTGAACAACCTATAACCATAACAGATAACAACGCTGCCATTACGCTTATAATCTTTTTCATGCTATCTCCTAAAATTTTATAATATGGGATTTCCCTCTCATTCTTATTCTTCATCCGGTGCCTGACCTACATGAGCAAGCCATTTGCAATCGGTCACTTCCATATGTGTGAAAGTTGCCTTAAAAGAAGAATCCTCCGGGCTGCATGCATAAATACCAAACTGAATCTCATTATCTGCCTTCCACATATGGCAGACTCTCATCTGGGAATAATGGACACCATCTTCAGAACATTCGATACAGTAATCATCCTCCCGCCTGCTAAAGCGGTACCACATGGATTTTATATCTGCCGGAATGGCTGTTGTTGCCCAATCGGAATATCCCATATTGGTCGCAACACTACCCAGATGCTGATACTCTTCATTTTCATATTCAACGGAACCTTTCAGCCAGTTCTCACTGTCAAGATACATCACTACACCGCACTGGTCAAAACGATGTTTGCTTTCAAATTCAGTCTTAACAATAAATGAAAAATATTTCTCTGATGTCTTCATCTGAAGAACCGGCGCGTTATCATTCCTAAAATGATAATAAGTTCTCTGCCATAGATCGGTGTGGGGACTGGTAATGATCTCGATCTTATCCTCGCTGACCGTATAGTCTTTTGGATATCTTATCCATGACCAGTTGTTTTTGTTTATTTTCATATCATTGTATCTCCATCGTTATCCTTATAATTTTAATTTTCCTCTTTCACATCAACATTAAAACTCGACAAAAAAATACTTTTATATGTTTAATGTAAACCGTTTTTTAATTCTTATTAAGCTTAATTCGTTCCAGCCAAACGAAGCATCTCCTGCAAACGTTGGATCTCCGCTTTTTGCTCGGCTA
>DLOP01000164.1 GCA_002478505.1 Lachnospiraceae bacterium UBA7481 | reverse complement strand
CCACCCCGCAGCACAAACTGGACATCCCCGAAAATGCCACCTGCTCCATTATCCGCATTGACACGCTCGCATATCGGGCCGCAACCGACACCAGAGCAGTCCGCAAGAATGTCTCCCTGCCTGCCTGGATGGCTGCCTTAGCAGAAAAGCGGGGTGTGAACTGCTCCCAGGTTCTTCAGGATGGACTTATGCAACTGCTCAACACCGGTCATGCAAGATAAACCGGATATGTTTAAACTTCTGACAGAATCCGATGATTAACCCAAAAGAAAGGCATGGTTATTAGTATGGAAATAAGAATACTTGATGTGATAAAGAAAGATGAAGTCGTTGCCATTATTCCGGCACGTGCCGGCTCCAAAGGCGTAAAAAATAAGAACATACGATGCCTTCAGGGTTATCCTATGCTGGCATTTTCTATTGCGGCATGTAAAATGTGCCGGGGAATCGACAGGATCATCGTATCTACGGACTCGGAAGAATACGCTGAGATCGCAGGTTATTATGGCGCGGAAACGCCGTTTTTAAGACCGGCGGAACTGGCGGGTGACCAGTCGACAGATATAGAGTTTATGGAACATACGATCAACTGGCTGTATGAACACGAGCAGAGCGTGCCGGAATACTTTGTGCATATCCGTCCAACGTATCCGCTCCGGGAAATTGAGGTAATTGAGAAGGCAATCGAGTTATTTCGGGCAGATGCATCAGCGACGTCCCTGCGTTCTGCACATTTAGCCTCCAATACCCCATATAAATGGTTCAATCTGAAGGAAGATGGGTATTATAAAAGTATTCTTGATCATCTGACACTGGATGAAGCGAATAACCCGCGTCAGGCATTCCCGGACGTATATATTCCGGATGGTTATGTGGATATGCTTAGAACGTCTTTTATCGTAGAGCAGGATCTGCTGCATGGAGACCGTATGATCGGTTATGTAGTGCCGGGCGGGGTGGATGTTGATGCCATGAAAGATTTGGAATATTTGGAATATTATCTGACAAAGAATACATCGCCGATTCTGGATTACCTGAGAGAGCATTATCAAAAATTAGAGGATTGGGAAAGAACATGAAGAAATGGCATATTCTTATGATTGGTCTTGGCAGTATAGGACAGCGTCATGTAAGAAATTTAAAAAGGCTTCTGGGCGATCAGTGTGAGATCAGTGCATACCGTGTCAGAAGATTGCAGCAGACCTTTTCGGATACGATGCAGATCCGGGATGGAGTGAATCTGGAGACGGAGTATCATATCAAAGTTTATACAGATTTGAAAGAGGCTTTGGGTCTGGAACAGGGGCAAGATAAACCGGATCTGGTTTTTATTACCAATATTACCAGCAAGCATATGGAATGTGCCTTAGCGGCAGCAGAGGCGGGATGTCATATTTTTTTGGAAAAGCCTGTGTCCGACAGTATGGACGGGGTGGAGCGGCTGATGCAGCTGAAGGAAGAAAAAAAGATCCATATCTTTATGGGATATCAGAACCGTTATCATGTATGTATCAAAAAGCTGGAGGAATATTTAAAGGAAAATATTCTGGGACAGTTGGTAAGTGTCGATGCTGCATTTTGCGAACGTTTGACAACCATGCATACGTATGAAGATTACAGCACTACGTATATGGCAAGAAAAAAGATGGGCGGCGGCCCTGTCCTCAATCTTCAGATTCATGATCTGGATTACCTGCAGTGGCTGTTTGGTATGCCGGAATCTGTCTATGCGGCTGCAGGAAAACACAGCAGCCTGAAAATAGATGTGGAAGATCACGCCGTGGTCAGTTATGTGACTGCTTATCGGGGAAATCCGCTGACTGTTACTTCAAGAAGCGACTTTCTTCAGTATCCGCCGGTGCATACCTGCAGAGTGGTGGGTGAAAAGGGCAGGATCGAGCTTGATTTTAACCGCGCTGCGGTCACGTTGATTTTAGAAGATGGCAAGCCGGAAGTCAGCGAATATCCTGATTTTGCAAGAAACGATATGTTTCTGCAGGAGCTGCAGGATTGTCTGGATTGTATACAGGAGGATACGCCGGAGAAGATTCCTCTGTCGGAGGGGATCAAGGGACTAAAAATAGCTTTGGCGGCGAAAGAATCTGCAAAGAGGAAAGCTTTGGTAACTATTACATCATTATTTTAGAATAGAGTAGCAAGGGGGCTAAAAATGAAACGATACAAGGATCAGTTTTCATTAAAGGGAAGGGTTTGTATCATCACCGGAGGCGGCGGCCTGATCGGAATGAAGCACGCGGAAGCGGTGATGGAAGGAGAGGGGATTCCCGTACTTCTTGATATTGCAGAAGAAGGTATGCAGAGGGTAAAGAAATGCCTGATGGAGGAATACGGTGAAAAGCATGAAGGGAAAGATTCTTCCACGAATGAACCGGACATAGAGACCTTCGTCACAGATATTACAAAACGCGGAGATCTGGAGGAAGTCAGGGATATCCTTCTGCAAAAATACGGACATATCGACGCACTGATTAATAATGCGGCGAATAATCCGAAAGTCGAAGGGGGATCGAAAAATCTTGCCGCCACAAAGTTTCCGGATTTCCCGGTAGAAATCTGGAATGCGGATCTGGCAGTGGGATTGACCGGCGCCATGCTCTGCGCACAGGTATTCGGCGGGGTGATGGAGCAGCAGGAAAAGGGCGTCATCATCAATATTTCCTCTGATTATGGACTGATCTCTCCCGATCAGCGGGTGTATCGGAAAGAAGGGATTCCGGAGGGGGAACAGATCATTAAGCCGGTATCTTATTCCGTAGTAAAGCATGGAATCATCGGATTGACAAAGTATCTTGCAACCTATTGGGCCAAAAAAGGCATACGGGTGAATACGCTCTGTCCGGCAAGTCTTGCCAATGGACAGGATGAGGAATTTGTCAAAAAGTTGTCAAATCTGATTCCTATGGGAAGGATGTCCGATCCGGATGAGTATGTGGGGACAGTATTATATATGCTTTCGGAGGCAAGCTCATATATGACCGGGGCGACAGTAGTGCTGGATGGCGGACGGACAAGCTGGTAGAACAGGAGCTTAAGTATAAAAAAGGACTAGGGTATTCTAATGAAACTGGTGATTGATTGTTTTAAGTTAGTCAAGGGAACAGGGAAAAGTATAGGAATCTATAATCTTACAAAAAATCTTGTTGAAAATTTGGCAAAAAACCATATTAAAGAAGACAAGATTATTGTATTGGGAACAAAATATAACCGGGAAGATTTTAACCTTCCGGGTGTAAAATTTATCAGTGTGAAATACGATCCGCACAATAAGCTGATCTGTATTTTATGGGAGTTGTTTCTTGTGTCGATGGCTTTGAAAAAATTACGGGCGAACAGGGTTTTGTTTCCAAGGGGATTTGCCCCGCTGCGGCACACAGTAGAAGAATATGTGATTGTACATGATATGATTCCTTTTTATTATCATAAAAATTTCCCCGGCGTTTTAAATCCTATAGAGAATTTTTACATCATGTGGCGCTTAAAGGCATCTGTAAAAATATGTGACGGCGTGTTGACGGATTCTGCCGCTTCCAAACAGGAGATTATCCGCTGGACAAAGGGTAATGCGGATAAGATTCATGTTGTTTATCCGGGACAGAACAGAATACGGTATGAATCTGGCGGAACGGATTCCGTGCAGTCAGATTATATCTGTGCGGTCACTTCCCGTCTGCCGCATAAAAATGCTAAAGGTATTATGGAAAGCTATATAAAATATTGTGAAAGATCAGAAGATCCGTTATCGTTGGTTATTATAGGGCTGGAAAATACGGATGAATATACCATGCCGGAGGAGGTCAGGGAGAGGATAACATGTTATAAGTATCTTAAAGAAGACGCCGACATGTATGATCTGATCCGGCATAGCAGAATCTTTTTATTTCTTTCTTATATGGAAGGATTTGGTTTTCCGCCATTGGAGGCAATGCAGCTGGGGGTCCCGGTAGTATGTTCCAATGTGAGTTCCGTGCCGGAAGTTGTAGGTGACGCTGCAGTTCTGGTGGATCCTTATGATACGGAACATGTGGCGGAAGAACTGGTGCGGCTGGAAGCGGATCAGGAACTTCGCAGACAGTATATTGCCAAGGGATATGGTAATACAGAGCGGTTTTTATGGGAACGCCGGATCGTGGAATATAGAAATATTCTATTACGCTAAGCAGCTTTTGGTTGGAGGAAGAAAAGCATCTATCCGTGCAAAAAAACAGATTTATTCCTTGCTTTCTATTATCTTCTATGATAAAATTTCTTCAAAACATTATTTTCAATTAGGCATGGTCGATGGTACTGCATGCTTTCTAATCAATCTGATTATATTAGTTATTTCGAAAATCTATGTTTTTAAATTCCAGAACAACAGAATAAAGCAGGGATTTTCGATGAGGCGCGAAGATAGAATCTAATTCATGAGGAGGATTCCTGCGAAAGAAAGGGAGGACTTCTTATGGAAGAAAAAGGATTTTTTACAAATAATAGTTTCTTTGAGGGAAACAGAGAGTACAAAAGCGATGTGTTTAGCATGTTGATGGAGGATCCACAGAATGTATTGGCGGTGTATAATGCAGTGAATCATTCGGAATATAAGGATCCGGGACAAGTTGAGATGTGCAGGCTGGACCGGGGCATCTCCCTGTCAGTGCGTAATGATGCATCCTTCATACTGGATGCGAGTTTAAGTATTTATGAGCATCAGTCTACGGTATGTCCGAATATGCCGGTGCGCAGCCTGATTTATTTTTCGACAATTGTATCAGGCATTATAAAGAGGAAGAATATATATGGGCACAGCCTTGTAAAAATACCAACGCCAAGATTTGTCGTATTCTATAATGGCGAAGAGGATCAGCCGGAGCAGTACGAGATGAGATTATCAGACGCTTATGCACGCAAGATGGAAAATCCGGAGTTGGAGTTGACTTGTAAAGTATATAATATCAATTTTGGAAAAAATAAGGCATTGCTGGATAACTGTCTGGTTTTGAAAGAGTATATGATATTAGTAGATTATATAAGGGCATATTATAGGGAGGCTGGTTATCAACGACTGGAGCACTGCATTGAACTGGCGATTGACCGCTGTATCAGGGAAGGTGTTTTAAGGGATTTTTTGCTGGAACGCAGGGTAGTGTCAAGTAATCTATGA
>DLOP01000115.1:5582-5731 GCA_002478505.1 Lachnospiraceae bacterium UBA7481 | reverse complement strand
GGAACCTGCTCTGCCGCTGCTTCGGCTTCCGCATTGTTAACAGCGGTATCCTCCGCCGCAGCGTTGATTTCAGACTCTGCCTTTATCTCCTGCGTCACGTCGATCTGCTGATACACGATCTGATCTTTTACCGTCACTGAAGATGGATA
>DLOP01000115.1:5400-5567 GCA_002478505.1 Lachnospiraceae bacterium UBA7481 | reverse complement strand
CCTCTACCTGATATACCCCCGGTGTCACCGTCTTATTATAAATAATACCATCCAGGTCCTCATCTTTAAACGTATATACTACCTTCCCATCGGCTTTCAGAACGACCTCAAATGCCACACCGGTTATCAGACGGTTTGTCGCGGCATCAATAAATTTGATCTTAATG
>DLOP01000115.1:5193-5330 GCA_002478505.1 Lachnospiraceae bacterium UBA7481 | reverse complement strand
ATATGGGCATCTGCCATCGCCATCAGACCGCTTTCACCCGCAATACCAATGGAAGAAAAGCTCTGTCCGACATCATAAAGATTGAACGCTTCCGTTGCACGGTTACGGTTGCCAACAGCCACAAGCGTAATGATCGC
>DLOP01000115.1:4905-5074 GCA_002478505.1 Lachnospiraceae bacterium UBA7481 | reverse complement strand
CGCTCCTTCTTCATCATAATACTCTGCCTCCGGATCATAACCGCCCTCCGGATCATAATATCCTTCCGGATCGCAGCCACCCTCAGCGTCATAAGATCCCTCAGCATCATAGCCTTCCTCGGCAAGATCATCCAGCTCTACAAAATTCACCGAGCCTGTATACTGCTCA
>DLOP01000115.1:0-4837 GCA_002478505.1 Lachnospiraceae bacterium UBA7481 | reverse complement strand
TACCCGCATTTTCTTCATCAAATGGGGCATACGACTCTTCAGTCATTTCATAGCCGTCTTCCATATCAGATACATCCGCACATTCATTTCCGGAATCATATTCGTCCGCATATTCCGCAAAATCTTCATTTGTATCATTTTCATTTGCATCATTTTCATTGGAAAATTTTTCCATAATATAGGGTTCGTCAGTTGTATCATCAATATCTATATTAGTAATTTCATCGCTGTATTCTTCTGCATAGTTAGCAGTTTCTTCTATATGATCGCTATAATCGCTGTTTTCTTCTGTATATTCATTAATTTCTTCTGTATATTCATTAATTTCTTCTGTATATTCATTATATTCTTCTATATAATCGTTATTTTCTTCCGTATATTCATCGAGCTCTTCTGTATGATCGTCATACATCTCCTGTATCTGTGGGATATGATCCGTCAGATCCAGGTCAATGATATCAAATTCTTTTTTCATACATCCTCTCCATTTCTTCTTTTTTTCAGCGCTGTTACAACTTTCTCGGACATTATAGCATGTATTATGTAAACAAGGCAAGAAAAATGATGTATTTTGCGATGGTAAAAACTGTATGGATTTCCAGTTTCCAATATGTTAAACTATTAATCATATTAAAAATTGCAATATTTTATTTGTATAACGCATATATAACAGGGAAGAATGAACTGGGAAGCAAATTTTTTAAAAAATAAAAAACAGAAACGAGGAAATTTATGGGACCTGATTTTGACGATGAGGATTTAGAAAAAATTGATCTGGGTACTCCGATGACCACAGATGAGCCGGAAACATATATTGAGGAAGAAACATACGACACACAGGAAGACGAGGAAGAAGAGGAAAATTCCAATCTGTCAAAGATCGTACAGATTGTCATTCTGTCTGCCATCGCGATCATCCTGTTTTCTTCCGTCTTTCTTCTGATACGCTGGCAGCGCGGCAGCGCACTGAATGTTACGGACAATAACGGCAATCCTGCCTATGATGTGGAATCTGTAGATTATTTTATACCGTTTAATCCCTCCGCAATCGAAGGATATGTTGACGACGGCGAACAGAATATCGTTATATTAGGCGACGATACCATTTTACATGCACAGGGCGAAAACGGCATTTCCGATCTGCTTGCGGAAGCAACCGGCGCCAATGTCACCACGCTGGCATTAGGCGGCAGCACTATCGCTTTGCAGGAGCTTTCCTACACCCAGGAATATGCCAAAGACGCTTATAACCTGTATTATATCATCTCCGCTATCTGTGCCGGGGATATGGGAAATTATGATCTGCAGTTGACTGCGCTGAGCGAAATAGAAAATAACGGCGCGTATTACGATTACTGGGATAAACTGCACAACAGAGATTTTGTCAACTTTGACAAAACGGATACCCTGATCATCTGCTATGGTTACTGCGACTATCTTGCCGGCAGACCATTGACCGCCGGCGATGTTTACAGTGAACAGCCTTTCGGACATGAGAACGGCACTACAGGCTCTCTTGACGACTGTTTGAAACTGCTTCGCGAACGTTTCCCTTATATGCAGATCATCGTCTCCTCACCAAGTTATTGCTTCGTAGCCGATGAAAACGGTGATATGACCGGTGCCGACGTCTATTTCAATTCAGAAAGAGCCACTTTGGGAGACTATGTACTCAATGCCAAAAATGTCGCGGAAGCAAATCATGTTTCATTTGTGGATAATTATTTCTTTGAAGATTATAATTTTGCAAATTACGAAAATTTTCTGGAAGAAGATGGGGCATTTCCCAATGAAGCGGGACGTCGTCTGATCGTCAACCATATTATGCAATTTATCTATCAGGGAGGTTGAGCGCTACATATTTTCAAGTTCCTCCCGGCGCTGCTCCCAATCGATCTCCGTATATTCATATACCCGATATACACCGGAAATAAGCAGCAGACGATAGCCATTCTGCTCAGGGGCATTGAGGTATCCTTTTCTGGCATCCACAATGATATACCTTGTATAGTTATAACTGCATTTTTGTGCCAATGCTTCAAAATCTACGGTCGGCGCATACATCAGCTGATAAAATCCATTGGGTTCGCTCCAGTTTTCTTCCCATCTCTCCCTGCCATACGGCATCCGTAGTTCTATATCGTACTGCCTGACAAGTCCCAGCAGCTCCGCCGGAAATGCCGCATGCACCACACCTTCATCATATTCCTCCAGAAAATCAATGATTTTGATGACCTCCTCCGGAATCTGGTAGATATTCTCTGTTTTTCTGAAAATAGGATTGCTCGTATAAACAAACTCTCCACCCAGCAGCAATATCAGAAAGATCATGCAAAACCCGGTCAGACGGTGTTCCGCAATCAGCTGCGTTCCCACATATGCAAGACCGATCCCAACCGGCAGCATCCACCACATCCTCCAGTAAGTCGTAGCATCCACATAACTGACATACGCGTAATAGACCGGCGGCAGAAAGATAAACAGGATGATCAGCACGCTCCCATATAACAGGATCGTCCGGACTGTGCGCTTTTTTTCCGCCAAAGCCAGATAGAAAAGGGAAACGAAAAAAAGCGCCATCAAAATACCCCTGCCGCTATATCTGGAATATACATTAAAAATCTCTTCCATCATTTCCATCCGAGCTTCCCGAGACCTCCAATCCATAAGTTTTCAACTTCTATTCACCACAATACATAGATCACCATGTAAATAACACATGGCAGCACACTGAATATCCCTGCCGGGATAACGCTAAACCTTTTATTTCTTACTGCAATAATCAGCAGGAACAATCCTTCCAAAAAGCATAACAACAGAAGTCCCAGACTGCTCGCCAGCGCCCCCACCAGATTGACCGCAAACAGCACCATCATCAGGCGTGGCAGACTTGTCCCATATCCCATCTCATCATCCGTCCGTTCCAACTCTGTATATGCGCAGATTCTGAGCAAAATATAAAACGCCGCCGGAATCGCAATATTGGCAAGCACCGACTTCCCCTGCCATGTTCTTGTTACAAAGAATGTTTCATTGGTATAGATCGAATAGCTTCCAAACATCTGCATTCCCACTATCAGCGTCATGAATACAGATCGTTTCTCCCGTTCACGATCCGGAAAAAGAATAGATGCCACCTTATAATAGATCAGATAAGTCAAAATGATTAATGCAAGTGGAAGAACAGTATGTGCCACAGCTGACGCGTGCATATCACTTTTTCTGGAAAGGAAAGCAATAAACATAGGGAAAGGCGCCAGCACATGTCTCGCATCAAGCGCCCCGTAACCGCCGACATAAGCATTTTCCAGATACATCGTATCTTTCTGCGCCGCGATCTGGGCATGTGCCACATAATACGCATCGTCTCCATCCGGCGTACTGATATAGACGGACAAAAACAGTTGAAAACATATCAGACAGATAAAGAATATCCAAGTGGCGCGCTCACTTCCGCTCATCCTTTTCCATGAAGGGATAAAAAAATATCCCCGGACAGAATCCCTGCTGATCCCATACAACATAACAAAGCATCCTGCCAGAGCCATCAGATACATAACATTAGAAAACAGCCATGCCAGATCAGACAATGACTGCCTCGACAATACCATGATGCTCGCTATGATTTGGAAAAATGCCAGCATAAATATCCAGCCCGAAAAATAAATCGTACCTATCCTTTTCTTTCCTTTTTCCAACAGATAGGATGGGAGGATCCCCGCCATCATAGGGATCAGAAACAGCCATATGATAAAGCATACAGTCTGCTGCAATATCGACATAACACTGCTTTGTCCTTTCTCACACTATAGATAGATATCCCGATTGCATATCTTAAGATTTTCCACGATCTTCTTAATATCGGCAGTGCTGTCCTTTGAGCAGATCAATGTTGCATCCTTTGTATCTACAATGATCAGATCATGGATGCCAATTGCCGCAATCAGCTTATCGGAACCCTCTATAATACAATTCTTTACATTTACCGTCATGGCATTGCCATCCACAACATTGCCGGAATCATTGACCGGTTTCATCCGCTCCAGCGACAGCCATGATCCCACATCATCCCAGCCAAAAGTTCCCGGAAGGACATAAATATTACTTTCCTTCTCCAAGATTCCATAATCAATGGATTCTGACGGGAAGATCTCAAACGCGCCGTTAACAACGGCTTCCTCATCTTCCGTACCAATCGCCGCTTCAATCTTCTTTAATCCTTCATAAATAGAAGGGAGCTTGTCTTCCATAGATTTCAGGATCGTGGATATCTTCCATGCAAACATACCGGAATTCCACATATACTCCTCGGATTCCAGATATTCCTTCGCTTTAGCCACATTAGGTTTTTCAACAAATTTATCAACGGCAAACGCCCTGCCTTGGGTTATTTCCGGATTAAACTTAATGTATCCATAACCCGTCTCAGGAGCGTTTGGCGTAATTCCCAGAGTGACAAGATTTTCTCCCTCCTCCGCAATCTTGATCGCCTCTCTCAATACATTCAGGTACATCCCTTTATACTTGATCTGATGATCGCTTGGCAGCACCAACATCACAGCATCTTCATATCGTCTGCGCATATATACCGCACCAAGACCGATACAGGGAGCGGTATTGCGTCCTACCGGCTCACACAGAATATTTTCCTCCGGAAGTTCCGGAAGCTGTTCCCTGACAAGCTGCTTATAATCCTTGTTTGTCGCGACATAAATATCCTCCAGTTCCACAAGCGGACGAATCCTCTCTACTGTCTGTTGGATCATCGTCTTTCCGTCTCCGGTCAGGCAGAGAAACTGCTTCGGATTCTTTTTACGGCTTCTTGGCCAGAAACGCT
>DLOP01000104.1:44513-48745 GCA_002478505.1 Lachnospiraceae bacterium UBA7481 | reverse complement strand
TGACGGCATACAGGACATTGATTCGGGGAGAGTTTACGCAATATCCGCTGTGGATCAGAAATATTTATTACCGGCCGCTTTTCGGCGGTGACGATCGTGGATTAATGATTTCGGATCGATAATATGAATTGATGATCATGGATTACGATTTGATGGTAAGACGATAAAAAGGAAGTCCGGCGGACTTCCTTTTTCCTTGAAAACTCTCTTATTCTTCCTCTGACAGACCATAGATCCGATAATCTTCCAGCTCCTGTTCATTTCCCCGGAAAACATCCAGATCAATATATCTTTCTTCTCCTGAATATCCTTCCAGCTCCCCTTTGTCGCTATACTGCCAGAAGCTCCATTTCCTGCCGCCGAAAAGCGGCCGTTGGAGACCGGTCTTGCAGTCGGGGCGTATCATTTCTTCAGTTTTGAGAGCAGCGGAAAAACGCAGGCGGATCATTATATCGAAGTAGTGGGAAGCTGGGACGGCATGCTTGTGCCTGCCGTAGATGTTGAGTATTACAGCAGTTACGAGGGCAGCATTGATGTGGACGCTATAAGAAGCGAGCTGCAGCTTTTGTTGGATGAACTGGAAGCATACTATGGATGCAAACCGGTCATCTATACCACCATGACGGCATACAGGACATTGATCCGGGGAGAATTCACAGAATACCCGCTGTGGATCAGAAATATTTATTATCAGCCGCTTTTGGGCGGCAGGAAATGGGTCTTCTGGCAGTATAGTGATAAAGGAGAGCTGGAAGGATATTCCGGGGAAGAAAGGTTTATTGATCTTGACGTTTTCCGGGGAAATGAACAAGACCTGGAAAACTACAGGATTTATCATCTGCCAGGGGAAGAATAAGAGAGTTTTCAAGTGAAAAGGAAGTCCGCCGGACTTCCTTTTTTATCGTCTTTCTATTATCAGTCCACGATTGTCACCGTATCCATCAGATACTTCGTTACTTTATCGGCAAGCGCCATCTGTGCCAGATAATTGAAATGGTATTGTGTTTCCAGTTCCTGGAAGGATGCCGTATCATAACCCTGTTCAAGGTAGTAGTTCATCACTTCGTCTCTGGTGTTGGTCATTCCTTCATTTTTAAACACGGTCATTACGGCAAGAGTATAAGCTACATCAGTGGCTGCCGTGGAATCTATTTGCGCAAGGTATTCTGCTTCGGTGGTATAACCGTACATTTCATATACTGAGTTGTATGCATTATATCCAAGGCTTTGATAAATCTGGTTATATTGATTAAACTGCTGCTGGTTCTGGGCGAGATAGATCTTCTTCACATTTTCCAGATAACCGGCAGGGTAGTTCAATACGGTGCCGCCATTGGTCAGAGATTCGGTAACTGCGTTGCGTAAATTTTCGTCAAAATGTTTCTGGACAAGATATTCCCGATAGCCTTCCGCTGTAGTTGCAATGCTGCTAAAATTGACGGCTACCAGCTCGTCCGTAAATTCCGGTACGACGTATATGCCATGGATCGTGATATCGTAGGTGACGGTTACGCCGGCAACTTCCGTTTTTGAATAATCCGCAGGATAGCTAATCTCCGTCTGGAAGCTGTCACCGGGTTTGTGGCCGATCAGCGCTTCGTCAAACAGATCAGAGACTGCGGCGCTGCCGATGGTATAATCCTGCTGCGCAATGCCATTGTAGGAAACGCCGCCAATGTAGGAGTTATAGGTAAGGCTGATCTTATTTTCTGAGGTTGTGACCAGTTCCGTATCATCGGAAAGTGCGGCAAGCGATTCACAGTTAGATGCGATTTCAGCTTCTATTAACGCATCATCAGGAAGAAGATCCGCCCTGTTGTAGGAAAGACTTCTATAGTCAAACTGGATGTAATCAGCAGGATCGATATCGCTGATCAGCCCTTCTTCGGTCAGATATTTTCCATAGTTTAACTGCCTGCCCTGGTAGATAAAATAGACAAGACAGATCACTAATATGATTGTTACAGGGATCAGTATGGCAATCAGATTTGCCAGAGCCTTTTTCCGCTGCTGTTCTTTTCTGGCATTTTCTATGTCCAGACGTTTTTGCTTTGATTTACTGATTTCATTATTACTCATGGTAAGCCTCCATCTTAAAATGTTGAAATATAAAATAGACCGGAATAAGTATAGCACACATTTGATAGAAATAAAACAACTAACATAAACATTATTATAATGATTATAATGATGTCTAGAAAATCAATGCAATATATAGCGGAAATAAGATGATTGATGTATAATATATATACTGATATGATAATACGGCATATAATTATGGAGGCTAAAGATGAATCAGTGGCTTTTGCTGACAAAAGGCGCGGATTTTCAGACGATTGGAGCAAAATATCATATTGATCCGCTGGTTGCCAGACTTATCAGAAACCGGGATGTTGTTACAGAACAGGAGATTGTTCAATATCTTTATGGCGACAGTAAAAGTTTTCATGATCCCATGTTGTTAAAAGATATGGACGCTGCGTGCAGAAAGCTGGAGGAGAAGCTTGCGCAGGGAAAAAGGCTTCGTGTGATCGGGGATTATGACATTGACGGCGTATGTTCTACGGCGATCCTCTTAAAGGGACTAAAATTTTTAGGAGGTGATGCTGATGCTGTTATTCCGCACAGGGTCAGGGATGGATATGGACTGAACAGGGAATTGATCCAAGATGCGGCGCAGGCCGGAGTAGATACGGTCATCACCTGTGATAACGGTATTGCGGCGAGGGATGAGATCGCCTATGCCTATGAACTTGGCATGACTGTGATCGTTACCGATCATCATGAGGTGCCCTATGAGGAAACGGACGGAAGGAAGACATGGCTTTTACCGCTGGCGGAGGCGGTCATAGATCCAAAACGGGAGGATTGTGATTACCCGTTTCCGGGTATATGCGGAGCGTTTGTGGCATATAAGCTGATGTATGCCATGATGGACGGAGGATATGCGGAAAGGCTTCTTGAGGGGCGCAGTTGGGAGACGGCATGGAATCGGCTGGATGAAGAATTGCTGCAACTGGCTGCGTTTGCAACAGTTGGCGATGTCATGGAACTGAAAGATGAGAACCGCGCCCTGGTAAAAACGGGACTGCGGCTGATGAGCAATACGTCATATATTGGTCTGAAAGCGCTGCTTAGCGTGATGGGCAGATGGGGAACGCCGGTGACGGCATATCATCTGGGATATATTCTGGGTCCCTGTATCAATGCAACGGGACGTATCGATACGGCATCCAGAGCGCTGGAGTTGCTGATGACAGAGCAGGAATCTGAGGCAATGCGTCTTGCCATGGAACTGAAAGAGATGAATGACAGCCGTAAATCGATTACCGAGCAGGGAACGTCAAAGGCAGTGGAACAGATCGAAAAGGGAGAGCATGACGGAGCTTCCGTATATGTTATCTATCTGCCGGAATGTCATGAAAGCATTGCGGGGATCATTGCCGGAAGGATCAGAGAGCGGTATCATCATCCGACTCTGGTTATCACAGATACAGAGGATGGACTTAAAGGTTCGGGCAGATCGATAGAAAGTTATGATATGTATCAGGAGTTGTCTGCGGTCAGGGATATCTTTACGAAATTTGGCGGTCATGCGCAGGCGGCGGGATTTTCCCTGCCGAAAGATAAATTGTCGGAGTTGAGGGGAAGGCTGAATGAAAACAGCAGGCTGACCGAGGCGGATTTCAGGGAGAAACTTCGGATCGACGCTGAATTGCCGTTTTCTTACGTTTCGCCCCAGCTGTTAGACCAGTTTGCAGTATTGGAGCCCTTTGGCAATGGTAATCCGAAGCCGCTTTTTGCGAAGAAGGATGTGCTGCTATGCAGCGCAAGAATGCTGGGGGCGGAAGGAAAAGTCGGCAAGTATCAGATCAGGGATACCGACGGCGGGACAGCTGAGCTGACTTTATTTTATGATAAAAATAAAGAATTTAAAAAGTTTCTGACAGATCGCTATGGGGAGGAGACGGTGCGGGAGGTTTTCCGCGGCAGAGGAGAAGGCTTGAAATTTTCCGCGGCGTATTATCCGCAGTGGAACGAATGGCAAGGACAGAAAAATATTCAATTTATCATGGAAGATTTTTGCTGAGCATGTACAAACAAAGCAGGGAAGGGGAAGTTTATGCGGGAGAGCAAAAACAGGTATATCAGCGTTTATACCGGAGTTGGTATATGCATACTGGTTCTGGGGTATTCGGGGATTATGCCGCAGGCGTTTAAGATATGGGCGG